>JAEZAU010000107.1 GCA_023430325.1 Bacteroidota bacterium
TCCAGCGTATCGATCGGAAGTTCCTCGCTGCGTTTGATGGTGAGGGTGTTCTTCTGAAGCTCCTCACGGCCTACGACCATGGGCACCAGCGCTTCGGGATACGTCACGATCGTCATGCGCCGATCCACCGATCCATCGGTCACCTCCTTCCACTTCATCAGCACCTCCAGCACTTCGGTGCGCTGCACGCGCTCGCCATCGTGATGTCCTTCGGGATCGTACGGCGAGCGCGATGGCGCAGGATAGAACAGGCGCGTATCCAGCCGCCGCTCGTGCGTGGGCGAAGTGTCCTTTGCGGCAAGTGCTTCGAGATCGTTAAGGAAATAGGCGACCTCTTCGCGATCGTTCAGCACATGTACATGAACGCCTTTGATCTCTTCGCCGACAGCGGCCGCGATCATGGCGCGTGACGAACCGACCGTTCCGGTAAGATGGATGCGCATGGAATTCGATAGCAAAGCATCGTTGATGCGGCCGATGCGTGGATCGTTATGAAACGACTTGAGAAGTTCGGCGAGGGAAGTGATCATGCAAATAGCTGAAGCCCGATGCCGTGTTGTGCGGGCATCGGGTTATGAGTGCAAAATTACGGTGATCGCGGGTGGTTACTGATGGATGTACAACAACCGTTGCTGTACGATCTGTCACCGGGATCGATGACCTTTGCGCACCAACTTGATGGAATGAAATTCATCGATCCAGCTCTCGAACAGTATGCATGCATGTATTCCCAGGAAGAGCCTTCGCACCTGAAGGAGCTTGCTGAGGAAACACATGCGAAGGTGGATCTGCCACAAATGCTCAGCGGTCATCTACAGGGCCGGTTCCTCAGTTTTGTGAGCCGTATGCTTCACCCGAGGACGGTCATCGATATCGGCACATACACCGGATATACTGCCATCTGCATGTCGGAAGGTCTTGCTGATGGGGGAGTGGTGCATACGATCGATATCAATATTGAACTTGCACCGATGGTGGATCGATATCTGCGTAAAGCTGGCGTTCACGACAGGGTGCATCAACACCTTGCACCGGCCAGTGAAGTTCTTCCAAGCATCGAAGGCCCGATCGACATGGTGTTCATCGATGCGGATAAGCAGAATTACTCCAAGTATTTCAATATGGTCATCGATCGGTTGCGCCCTGGCGGTATCATCATAGCTGATAATGTTCTTTGGAGCGGCCGGGTATTGGAAAAGGACCAGGATGATGAAACCCGTGGATTGGCCGATTACGCGAGAAAGGTGAAGGAAGATACTCGTGTGGAGAACCTTCTGTTGCCGTTGCGTGATGGATTGCTGGTGAGCCGTAAGAAATAGTCGATCGCGGTTGCTGACGATCGTCACGTGCTTATCTTCGGGTTAAAGCCAACTTCACTCCCATGGAAGCACAACTCTTTTACAAGGAACTTGGCCGGTTGCTTTATGCGATAGCTGCTGCCGATGGTTCGATCTCACAGAAGGAAGTAGCCACGCTGAAACGGATCGTGAGCGAGCAGCTTGTTCCACAAGAAGTGGCAACCGATCATTTCGGAACGGATCAGGCCTACATCACCGAATTCGAGTTCGATGTTCTTTCCGATCGGGACGCTTCGGTGGAAGGAGCATTCGACTCGTTCATCGCCTATATGGCAAATCATCGCAACGATCTAACGCCTGAAAGGAAGCAGTTGATCTATGCCGCTGCCGAAGCGGTGGCCGACGCATTCCATGGGAGCAACAAACATGAGCTTCCGTTGTTGAAGGAATTGCACAAGCATCTCGGTTGACCTCCTGGATCGCTCTCATTTCGTGGCGCTAACTTGCGCCATTGATGAGGGTGATCGATCTGCGTTCCGATACCGTTACGAAGCCATCGCCGGGGATGCGGCAGGCCATGGCCGCTGCCGAGGTCGGTGATGATGTTTTCGGGGAGGATCCCACAGTGAATTCGTTGGAGGAGCGCGTGGCAGCGATGTTCGGTCATGAAGCCGGAGTTTTCTGTCCCAGCGGAACCATGACGAACCAGATCGGTGTCAATGTGCATACCAGGCCGGGCGATGAAGTGATCTGTGATGAGGGCGCCCACATCTACCGGTATGAGGGTGGCGGGGTGATGGCCACCAGCGGTTGTTCCGTGAAACTGTTGTACGGCGATCGTGGCCGGTTCACGGCCGCTCAGGTCGAAGCTGCGATCAACGATCCTTCAGCGCAATACCTCGCGCGGACACGTCTGGTGAACATCGAGAACACCAATAATCGAGGAGGAGGATCGGTATGGGATCTCGCTGCAGTGGATCGGATAAGAACGATCTGCGCGAAGCATGATCTTGCATTGCATCTTGATGGTGCAAGGATATTCAATGCTTTGGAACATACCGGAGCATCACCCATTGAATGGGGAAGCAGGTTCGATACAGTATCCATCTGCCTGAGCAAAGGGTTGGGTGCGCCCGCAGGATCGGTGCTTGTAGGTGACCGGGACCGGATCGCGCTGGCGCGAAGAGTGCGAAAACGGTTGGGCGGAGGAATGCGACAGGCCGGGATCCTGGCGGCAGCCTGTCATTATGCACTGGACCAAAATCTTCCATTATTGAAAGAAGATCATCGAAGAGCCAAGCTTATTGAAGCTGCCTTGGAAGCACATCCTGCCATCAGTGAAGTAATGCCAGTGCAGACCAACATCATCATATTCAAGCTCGCAGATGTCAGTTTCCCATCGTTCCTGCAGCATCTGAAAAAAAGCAACGTCATGGCCGCGATCTTCGGGCCCACCACGTTGCGAATGGTGACACATTTTGACATCACGGACGAGGACGTTCAACACACTATCGAGATCATCAATTCATTCCAGGCATGAAGAACCCACTATTTTTCCTTCTATTGATCACAGCTTGCTCATCTCCCAAATACCTTCATCAGGCGGTACATGATGGAGTGGAAGTCTCCTATTATTGGAAGCACCAGAAGGAAGCACCGAGTGAATTGATCATGCGTCTCACCAACGTTTCGCAGGAAGATCGTCGTGTTTCATTGGTGATCGATCTGTATCATCAGGGAAAGACCATTGAAACCTTGCAAGCTGATACGTGCATTCGTGTGGGCCAAAGTTTGAACGGCAAGCTGAACGGGATCTATTTTGTTCCGGAGAAAGCGACGTCTGCTCAGATACAGAGTGGAGAAGTCCAGGTGGAAATGACAAGGACCTTCATTGAGCCGATCCCCTGCCAATGACCGAACGCCGCAGTACCGATAGATGGCTTGCCGCGGGCGTGGTCATGGTATTGCTTCTCTGCATAGGCTTCGTGGTCCATTCTGCACTGACACTGCGTGAACGGCAACATGCGCTTGCTGAGATGAGCCTCGAGCGTACCCAGCAGATGTTGAGGTTACGTATCGGAGGCATGTTCCAGGAGATAGCAGAAGACCTCAGGGAAGAAGCTGCTGCTTTGGATGAAGGCGATCAGGAATGGACCGGCTGGGTGGATCGTTGGAAACCGCTGATGGATTCACATTGGTCCATCATGACCATTCGCCTCGCAGATGAAAAGGGCAATGAGATCGAGTATGCACGCAACGATGAGGATCGTACCGTACGCCTTACCTGGGAGGGTTCTAAGGAGCGGTCACCGATGTATTTCGATCCCTTCAACGGCGATACGCTCAGTGTTTCCGGTGCAGACAGTATCATATATACCATCTATGATCCCAGGGAACGCGTCTGGTTCGGCAAGGCCCTGGAGAATACGTTGGATGAACCCACATGGAACATCAAATATTTCGAGGACGGATCGCCCTTGTTGCAGGTCTCACTGCTCATTCGTTCCAGACTGCCTGAAGCGCCGTTCCGCATTCTCGAAATGGATGTGGACCTTGGCCGCTCGGCTTGGATAGACACGTATGATACCGGTTTGAAACCTTTCGGCATGCTTCTGCTGGATGGGACAGGCATGATACTTGACCTTCCGGGAACAAGTAAGGATCCCCGGGTGGATGAAGCCGAAAGACAGGCTGCGCAGCATTGGGCGGCAAACACCAACCCGAGGCCCTTCACCATGAACGTGAACGGATCGGATTATCATGTCTCGGTAAGTCCGTATGCCATGAACGGGCTTACCCTGTACACACTGGTGCTGCTCGATGTGGAAGTGATCGCCAATTGGTCGTACACCGAAAAACGCAATATCTGGATACTCTCGTCCTTCGTGTTCCTGCTGAGCGCACTTCTGACATTAATGTATCTACGTAAGCGAAAGGAGAATGTCAGGCTGAAGCGGCAGGCAAGAAAGACCCGCACCCAGGAAAGGAAATTGGTGAAGGTCCTGGGGGAGCGAGAGGTGCTCAACCGGGAGGTCCATCACCGTGTGAAGAACAACCTACAAGTGGTGAGCAGCCTTTTGAACCTGCAGGCCACGCGCCTGGAAGATGGTCCCGTCAAGAGCGAGTTCATCCGCGGGAAAAAGAGGATCGATCTGATCGCACTTGTACACCACAAGTTGTATGGCATGAAGGACCTGAGGAACGTGGACATCGCCGTGTTCTTCAGGGAACTGATCCGATCGCTCTCCGAGATGTACCAGCCCCAGAGCCGTACTGTGAGCTTCGAGGTCGATACCGAAGGTCTGATGGTGGATCAGGACACTGCGATCGAGCTGGGGATCATCATCGGCGAACTGGTCTCCAACAGCTATCAACATGCGTTCCCCTATGCCACCGGCGGCCATGTGGATGTGATGGTAAGGCCCGTGGAGAATGACCTGTACCGGTTGATCGTGAAGGACAATGGCCAGGGCTTGCCGAAGAACTATACCGAAGGTTCCGGAAAGCTGGGGCTTGAGATCGTACAAGCCTTGGCCGAGCAGCTGGACGGATCGCTGCATGTGATGCAGAACGGGGGGGTGACCTTCGAAGTGCTGTTCCGTTTGGTACGACCGTACGCCGATCCGTTGGAAGCGTGATCAACGCTTGAGCCATTCGATCTCCACCCGTCGCTGGCTCGGATCCTTCACCGTGCTACGGCTGTCCCCGTAATAATTCACCATCAAGCGCTCCGGGGCGATGCCTCTCTCCAAAAGATATTTGCGCACGGCCTTGGCGCGCTCTTCGCTCAGCTTCAGGTTCACTGCGGGGTCACCGCTACGATCGGTGTAGCCGGTGATCAGCACACGTTCCTTTGGCGATCGCGCAAGTTGTTCGAACACTTCGTTGAGCAACACCCGGTATTCTGCGTCAAGGTCCACGGAATTCCTTTGGAATCGGATGGTGATGTTATGCCCGGTGAGATCGCTCAGATCGGCCAGAGGATTGTCGTTCCCGGCGATCGATGGGCGGCTCTCCTGTACTTCCAGCTCCAGATTGGTGAGCCGGTCCTCGATGTCATCCATGCGATCGCGTAATTCCCATAATTCCTTGCGTTGGTCGAGCTTGCCGATGCGTTCATTGATCCGATCGAGCTCTGCTTTCAACCAACGATCACGTTTGCGCACACGACTTTCCTCGATCCATCCGGCATCCTCCGGTACACGATCCAAATGGAGACCCAGTTCGGGGTCTGCACCACCTTTCCCCGAGTCTGCCATTTGAAGGTCCAGTGCGCAGAGGAAATTCTGGTCATCGAACACTGTTCCGCAGGTCGATCCGATCTGGAAACTTTGGCCATGGGCGATCCGTTGTTCTTCCAACACATGTATGGTGGCCAGCGGAAGCAGGTCTGCGCGGATCTGTCGTTCAAGCTCTTCGCGCTGACTGCGTACGTAATGATAGATCGCCAGGTATTTATCACCGCCATTACCGCCATCCACTGAGAATTGAGCCTGCGACCAATCGATCTGCACAAGGCGGGCCAGTTGTTGCTTCGTTGGCACTGTAAGACCGGTCACGGATGTGGTGACATCCAATGCTTCCAGCGCCGAGAAGATCATCGCATTCATTTCCAGCGCTAATTTTTCGGGAGGAAGATCCGCTGTGACACCTTGTTTTGAGAAGTGGATCCTCTGGTCCAGATAAGCACCAAGGCCTGCTTCCATCACACGGTCAAGCATCATGCTCTCTGCAATGCGATCGGAAGAAGTTCGTTGCACCTGGAACTCGGCATTGGCTCCCGGAACATTGCGCCAGACAGCTTGAAAGATGACCTGGTCAGGATCGGTGACCTTGCGGCAATCAACGACCACGTCAGTGCCGGAAGGAACACCTTCAAGCTCCAGCTGACCATGAGCGAACGGAGCAGCCGATAGCAGAGCCATCACGACCTTGATCTTGAGCGTTCGCCACATGTGTTGCCGGAGAGACCGTGAACTTAGAGCGATCTGCATTGCCTGTCCAGTACCATTACGGAAAAGATGCCCCCGGAATTATCAACAGTTCAATGTCGTATGAACTCTTCGATCGGCTCGCCGATACACGCATCGGGCATGGTCATTCCAGTAATGATGGCAATTGTGGGGGCAATATCAGTGATCGATATGCGCCGGGTCACATCCGCACTCCTGACTCCATACCCGAAGAAGATCACCGGCACATGTGTATCATAATTCCATACCGATCGATGGGATGTTCCTTTGCCCTCTGGCATCTCGGATAGGTCGAGCATTCCCGGCCTGAGGGCGAAAAGGACATCACCGCTGCGCTGAGGCATGAAACCCCTCTGCAGGTGCCCAAGTACACGATCCGTATATGTGTTCGATACAAGGTCCACTGCGCCGATCGCATGGCTGATCTCCGGCTCCTGAAGTAGCACGTTCACTATCACGCGCTGAACGTTCGATGCATCCACCTTTTTCTCATTTATCGTACTCCAATTCAAGAAGACCTGTTCGTTCACGATGGCATCCACCCATTTGCCTTCTCCAAAATGCTTGGTCAATTCCGGCTCCAGGCGTTCACGCAATTTTCCTTGATCGTAGTATCCGGCACTGGCCCGAAGGTCCTTCAGGTAACCGGGAACATCCACCGCGCCATGATCGGCTGTGAGGAAGAACAGATATCGATCCTTTCCGACCTGTTCATCCAAGGCCTTTAAGAGGCGTGCGATCTCTGCGTCCAGCCTTATGTACATATCCTCCAACTCCAGCGCGCGCGGGCCTACACGGTGGCCGAGCATATCTGTGCTGCTGTAACTGATAGCCAACAGATCGGGCACCTCATCGGCTCCGAGCGCCTCACCGGCCAGAGCGGCCAGGGCCACATCCGTGGTGAGCGTATTTCCCCATGGGGTGTTGGCCAGGAGGGATGGATTATCCGTGGAGATCGCCGCAAGATCCAATGGCAGAACGGCCTTTGTGGCACCTGGTACTGCGATCTCGTAAGGATTATCATCTGGAAGTACCTGCGTGTAGCGTTCACGCGGCAGTATGAGATCCCATTTATTGTTCAAATACTTCTCTGGAAGCTCACGGGCATTGAACTCCTTCATCCAATCCGGCAAAGCGTCCCTGTACCACGTACTTGTAACAAAGTCACCACTGGCCGGGTCGTACCAGAAAGCCGCATCACCGGTGCGGCCGATCGGTAGAATGGCACCGCGATCTTTTATGGCCACACCAATGGTCCTGGCATGTCTTGCGGTACGCCGCTCCAACTCATCTGCGATGGTGGAACTCAATAGGTTCACAGGCGAACGTTGTCCAGTGGGGCCTTCACAGCCTACGCCTGACATCTGCTCATCTTCAGCGCAATAGAGACCGCCACCGGTTGCCCGTATGAACATGTCGTTGCTGACAATGCCATGGTATGCAGGCGTGGTACCGGTATAGATGGAGGCATGTCCCGGCCCGGTAAATGTGGGTGCGTAGTCGAAGTGTGCATTACGGGCGAAGGCTCCATCAATTATCGATCGCTTGAAGCCATCATTGCCGAAATTGTTCCAGTACCGGTAGATGAGATCGGTGCGCATCTGGTCCACGACCACCCCAACGATCAAACGCGGTGGCGTGGACCAGATCGGTGGCTGTGATGCTGTTCTCTCCTGTGAATAATTCACCAGACAGAACAGCACGAAGAGGATGGATGATCCGGTGCGAAGCTTCAGCTTCATAATGATCTTGCAAAGATGAAGAAGACGAGCAGACAGGCCAGGACACTTATGAGTGCATTGAGCATGGCGATCATGTGCAAGCCTTCACGGATCAGCAGAAAATTCTCGTAACTAAAGGTGCTGAAGGTGCTGAATCCGCCGCAGAACCCGATAGCAATGAAGGCCTTGAAGGCATCCTGCCCCTCCAACTGGGATCGCAGATGGAAAATGGAATATGCCAGTATCGCTGAGGCCAGAACGTTGCTGATGAGCGTGGCGACCGGGAATGCCGATCCGCCCCCGAGCCAAAGGATGCCACGCGTGATGGCGTATCTCGAGACACTTCCAAACCCGCCACCCAAGAAAACGGCCAACCAGATGTTCATGTGGATGCGCGGACCAGTTTCCGAAAGATCAAAAAAGAGACGGTCCCGATAAACATGCCATAGAGTGCTCCCACGATCACATCACCTGGATAATGCACGCCGAGGTAGATGCGGCTGTAAGCGATCCATGAGGCCCAGAGAAAGAGCAAAGGCACCACCCACCTGGGCCTGCCTGCCAGAACACCACTCATGAAAGTGGCGATGGCGAAATGATTGCTAGCATGGGACGAGACGAAGCCATAGAGACCACCGCAATGCTCTTTCCAAAGATGTACCTGTGCTTGCAGTTCAGGTACATGGCACGGCCGAAGCCTGCGAACGGTCTCCTTGAACAGCAACACCGATCCCTTATCGCTGAACAGGATCATTACACCCAGAACGGGCAATGACCATAAAAGGCCGTGCCAGCCATATCTGCGTTGAAGCACGTACAAGAGGAAGGCATACAGTGGGAACCAGGTGAGCATCTCGCTCACACCCGCCATCACCCCATCGGCATGGTCATGATGGATCGAATTGATCGCAAGGAACGCCTCACGGTCCAGGGAATCAAGCTGAGCGATCAGTTCCTCCATGTGCTGCTTCCGCAGACCTCAACGGCCCATGGAGCTTGCGCCAAAGTTTGTCCTTCAACTCTTCCAATCCAAGACCGCTCACGCTGGAAATGAGCACATGATCGATGCGGGGCGGCAATTCCTTGCGAAGTTGATCCATCATCTCCCCGTCCAGCATATCGCATTTGGTGATGGCCAGCAGCCGGTCCTTGTCCAGCAATTCAGGCGAATATTCCTTCAATTCGTTCAACAGCACGGTGTAATCCTCCTGCACGTTCTTGCTGTCGGCAGGGATCATGAAGAGCAGTACGCTGTTGCGTTCAATGTGCCGCAGGAATCGCAATCCCAGCCCTTTTCCTTCATGCGCACCTTCAATGATGCCGGGAATGTCGGCCATTACGAAGCTTCGTCCATCGCGATATGCTACAATGCCCAGGTTCGGCGTAAGCGTGGTGAAAGCGTAATCTGCGATCTTGGGTTTAGCAGCAGTGATCACACTGAGGAGCGTACTTTTTCCAGCATTCGGAAAGCCAACGAGCCCCACGTCGGCCAGCACCTTCAATTCCATGATGACCCACTTCTCGGTGCCTGGTTCACCGGGTTGGGCGTAACGTGGTGTCTGGTTGGTGCTGCTCTTGAAATGCTGGTTGCCTAGTCCGCCGCGGCCACCGGAAAATAGAACATGCTCTTCGCCATCATGTGTTACTTCAGCAAGCACTTCGCCGGTCTCATCATCCTTCACCAACGTGCCTAGCGGCAGTTCAAGGACCACATCCTTGCCGGAACGGCCAGAGCTTTGGTTGCTGCTTCCGACCTCGCCATCTTCCGCTATTACATGCTTTGTATAACGAAGATGCAGCAATGTCCACAACTGTGCATTTCCGCGAACGATGATGTGCCCGCCGCGGCCTCCATCACCACCATCGGGGCCACCTTTGGGCATGTACTTTTCACGCCGAAGGTGTGAACTTCCCTTGCCACCTTTACCTGATCGGCAATGGATCCTTATATGATCGATGAAGTTCATCCTGCGTGTAAAGCGTTCGAGATGCGGGAGCCACTTTATGATCGCTCACCCGACGCGCTCGTTCACTTTTCCGATCGCCTGAACAAGCCGCTGGGTTATCTCAGATACTTCGCCGATACCATCGATCTTCTTGTATTTGCCCTGGGCCTTGTAATGATCCTTCAGCGGAGCGGTCTTTTCCTCGTATTCACGGATGCGCTTGCGAATGATGCTCTCATCCTTGTCATCGGGACGGCCACTGGTCTCACCACGGCCCAGAAGCCGTTTGATCAGTTCCTCCTCCGGTACTTCAAGCGAAAGCATCACATGCACAGGTGCTTCCTTGATGGCCAGCAACTGGTCGAGCGCTTGGGCCTGGGCCTTCGTGCGCGGGAAGCCATCGAAAATGTATCCGTGCGCATCCAGATTGGCCTCCAGCTTGTTCCGGATCATCCCGATCACTACATGATCGGGCACCAGTTCACCTTCGTTCATGATCTCCTGGGCCTGCAGTCCCAATTCCGTCTCGGCCTGTATCTCGGCGCGCAACAGGTCGCCGGTGCTCAAATGCACCAATCCGTAGCGCTGGATGAGAAAAGTGCTCTGGGTGCCTTTGCCCGCGCCCGGCGGACCGAAAAGAACGATGCTCAATTTGCTCATTTGCTCTCTTTGATGATCCGGTAGATGCCCGGAAGATTACGTCCAAGGCCGTTATGATCCAGCCCTGAACCTACGACAAAATCATTGGGAATGTGTACAGCCACGTGATCGATGGGGATCTTCTGTTTGTATGCATCAGGTTTGAATAGCAGCGTAGCTATGCTGATGCTCGCAGGAGACCGTTCCTGAAGGATGTCCACGATATGCCTGATCGTAGTGCCGGTATCGACGATATCTTCCAATACCACCACATGCCGGCCGTTGATCGCTTCATTCAGCCCGATCAGATCCGTGACCTTGCCCGTACTGCTGGTACCATGATAACTGGCCACCTTCACAAAGGTGATCTCACACTCCATATCAAGTCTTTTCACCAATTCGGCGGCGAAGAAGAACGCTCCGTTCAATACACCGATGAAAATGGGCCGCTTGTCATGGTACTTCGATCGCAGTTCACGGGCCAGCCGGTCCACCGCATTATTGAGTTCGTCTTCGGGTATGAAGAGTTCGAACTCAAGTTCATGCAATCTGATCCGGGCCATTCGAGCGCACGAAGTTAGCGATCGGTGGCGCAGCGAACGATCGGGACATGCCCATATCGCATTACTTTCGGAGCGATGCGCAAGCTGATATCGTTGGTCTTTCTACTGTGCGGACCATTTGTTCTTGCCGGTGGGGACCATTTGCCAATGGGGGCGCGGTTCGCGGGAATGGGTTACACCGGCCTTACCCTGGTAGACCTTTGGGGCGTCAGGCTCAACCCGGCGGGTATCGCAGGACTTGAAGCTCCCACTGCTGGAATATTCTATCAACGGCATTTCCTGTCAGAAGAGCTTTCACATCAAGGTCTGGCGGTGGCATTACCTGTGGGGAACGGAGTTTTCGGTGTGGCCGCCGATCGCTTCGGGTATTCCATGTACAATGAAACGCATACTTCCCTGGCCTACGCCATGCGCTTTGGCGATGGATTGCGGGCGGCGGTCCAATTGGATCATCTGGGCGTTCGTCTGGGTGAGAACTACGGATCGGCAGCCACGTTCATAGCCCAGGCCGGCATGCAGGCAAAGTTGACCGATGCTCTTTGGATGGGTGCGCATATCCATAATCCGGGTCGTGCATCTCTCGGTGGGCCGTACGATGAACGTGTACCAACCATCCTCCGGGCCGGTATCACATACATTTTCAGTGAGAATCTGCTTGTGAACGCCGAGGTGGAGAAGGATATCGATCGGGAGGAGCGATACAGGTTCGGGATCGAATATCGTCCCAGTAGTGTCCTTTTCATTCGCACCGGGCTGAGCACCGGACCTGTTCAAGGCCATGGCGGGGTAGGGATACGGCTCAAGCAATTGGACATAGACCTGGCCATTGCAGTGCGATCGCTCCTGGGCCCCACGCCAATGATCGGATTGAACTACCGGTTCAAATGAAGATCGCTGCATCCATTGCTGGTCTGTTCCTTTTGCTGGAGGTGAGCGCGCAGGTGGAAGGCGTTCCAAGGGATCTGATCGAACAACGGATCGAGGCGGCCGCCGAACAATTGGGTGGCGATTCGGATGTGGATCTCACGAACCTCTTCGAAGTGCTTACCGATCGATACCTCGACCCGATCGATCTGAACCATACCGATGCACAGGAATTGAATTCACTTCTTCTTCTTTCCGATCTGCAGGTCAATTCCTTGGTCGAGCACATCCACCGGAACGGAAAGTTGCTGAGCATCTATGAACTGCAGGCAGTACCGGCCATGGATGCGCAGACCATAGCGCTGATCAGACCTTTCGTCACCGTCCGTGAAGATGCATTGAGGTCCACGGCAAGCTTGCGCGAGATCCTGAAGCATGGCACTAACGAGTTGATCCTGCGTACCACCACGAACGTGGAACAACGCAAGGGCTATATGCATCGGCAAAACCTTTTCGGAAGCACCTACCGCTCACCGTCAGGCGCAGAACTTCCCGATCTCTCCGATCCGGTAGTGATCGATTCGCTGGAGCGGAACAACAAGGTCTACCTCGGTAGTCCTTACAGGCTCTATACGCGCTATCGATTCCGTTACCGGCATAACATCAGCTTCGGGTTCACTGCGGAAAAGGATGAAGGAGAACAGTTCTTCCGGGGTGAGCAGAAGAACGGGTTTGATTTTTACAGTGCGCACTTGTTCCTGCGTGATGTCGGCCGTTTCAAGTCGATCGCGATCGGTGATTTCAGTGCCCAGTTCGGCCAGGGACTCACGTTCTGGAATGGATTGGCCTTCGCTTCAAAAAGTTCCTTCACCATGAACGTGAAGCGTAATGCGGTAGGCTTGATGCCGTATACCAGTGTGAACGAGAATCTTTTCCTGCGCGGTGCCGCTGCCACTTATTCACTCAGCCGGAATTGGGAATTGACCGGTTTTGTTTCCAGCAAGACCTTGGATGCGAACGTTGCAGCGCAGGCTGCGCAAGACACATTGGGTACTGCGATACAGGAAGTGGTGATAACCAGTTTTCAGGAGGATGGTTTCCACCGTACGTATAATGAGATCGACAAAAAGCGGGCGGTGGGGGAGACGGTCTTCGGCGGACATCTCCGATATCGGCGGCCTTCCTATAGCATTGGTCTTACTTCTGCGCATGTCGCATTTGATACCGATCTGCGGCGCAATACGCGCCCGTACAATCAGTATGAGTTCAATGGACGAGAGAACACCACGGCCGGCATTGATTGGAACGTGCTCCATCGCAACGTGAACTGGTTCGGTGAGGTGAGCATGAGCGCCAATGAAGCGGTGGCGATGAACACCGGTATCCTGGTGGCGCTCGATCCGCGTGTGAGCATGAGCATGCTGTACCGGAATTATGGGCGCGATTTCCAGGGTCTATACAGTGTTGGGTTCGCTGAAAGTACCAACCCATGGAATGAGCGGGGTCTTTATACCGGGATCGAAGTGCGGCCGAACAGACAGTGGTCGGTCAACGCCTATTTCGATCAGTTCAGTTTTCCATGGTTGCGTTATCTCACTGATGCACCTTCACAGGGCAGCGATTGGCTGGCCCAGGTGAATTGGCGGCCAAGCAAGCGCGTGGAGCTCTATGTTCGTACGCGACACCAGGATCGCGCCCGCAACACCAGCGAAGCCGTTGCCGGAGTAAGGCCGGTGGTGAGAATGGCGCAGATAAATCATCGTTTCAATGCAAGTTATCGCGTAAGCGATGCGGTAACCTTGCGCACACGGATCGAAACAGCGGACTTTCAGCGTGGAGAGAACCCTTTGGAACATGGCTTCCTGCTCTACCAGGACCTGGTGCACAGGCCGCTGAGAAGCCCGGTGGAATTGACCCTGAGGTTCGCGCTTTTTGAGACCGATTCCTATGATTCCCGCATCTATGCTTATGAGAACGACATCGCCGGATTTTTTTCCATTCCACCATACTATGGCCGGGGGATCCGCTGGTACGGCATGATACGGGGAACACCCATGCGTAATTTGGATCTTTGGTTGCGGTATGGTGCTTGGATATACATGGACCAGACGTCCATCAGCAGCGGCCGGCAGGAAGTGGCGGGCAACAAACGGAGCGACATACGCGTCCAACTGCGCTATCGCTTCTGATCAAAGCGGCTTGTAATCCCTGGGCTTGCCGGCCTTGTACCACTTCAGCAGCGTATCGATCATATGCTCCATCTTGCGGGCATCGGCCCACGTGCCACGAAAAACGAGATTGCCGTCCTTGTCAATGAGGTAAGCGCCGTTCGGTGCTCGTCCGTAAAGGGTGAACACCTTGTCATCGATGCCATCTATCAGTACCGGCAAATGACCCAGTTCCGCGAATTGTGAAGCATAGGCATCCTTCGATGCTTGATCCGTTGGCAAAGGGAATCTCTTGAAGTTCTTTTTGTCACCAGGGTGCAGTTCCCGTCCATAAACGGCGAAGATGTCCACCTCCTGATCGGCGTATTTCTTCACCAGCCTGCTCCATCTTTCCATCTGCATGCGCGCCGGAGGATTGGTGATGCTCACGAACATGAACGCCCGTATCCTTCCTTCATTCCCGGCAAGCGAATAGGTTCCACCACCGACCTTCGGCAGTGTGAAGTCATGTGTGCGCGGTTCCATGCCATGGCCTTCGCTGTAATAACGCAGTTCCTTTATGGTCCGGCGCATCAACCGGTCGAAATTCATCCGCCACATGCTCACCTGTTTGCGCATGGTGCCAATCTCCTTCTTGCTGTATGCGTTCAGGTAATAATCCAGATCATCGTGGAAGACCAGAGCGGTATCAGTGGGATACCAGGACGGGTCCCAATTGTTCAATTGAGCGGGAAGTCGAAGAACGCCGATCAAGGCGACCAGCAGAAGGAGAGAGCGCATCGGGTGCAGGCGACGATCAAGAACAAAAATAAGGGGTCCGTACGAAGTGGCCGCTGAGAGCCACCTCACATTCCTGTACGGGCAAGATCTTCCATTTCAGCCTTCCGATCGAACCAGCCGTCAATTTGTGCGATCACCGAGCGGCAGTATTCATGGATGAGTTCCTGGTCAGAAGTAGCGGTCACATCCAAAAGGTTCAGAGAATCCTGCACTTTACGGCGTTGGACTTCAAGCTCCATGATCTCTTCGTTCAGCCCCTTTTTCTCCTGGCCTCGCGTGTGGCTGAACCGGGTGCCTGCCTCGAAGAGCATCTCATCAATGTCACGACGTAAAAAGACCAACTCCTGCCGCAATTCATCCCGATCGCGATCCCAATTGTTCGTGACCGCATCCTGACGCGTCTGCAGGTCCCGCACTTCATGCTGGCCACACGCACTTAATAAAAAGGCCCCGACAAGTATCAGATCCTTCAGTGAAAAGTAGGTGTTCTCCATCGCTTCAATTCAACATCTGCCACACCCTTCATCAACGTCAACGCGCCATTGGGCCCCTGAAGCCGTTCTGTCTCCACAAGTTGGGGAAGCCTCTTCCCCCCGTCCGGGTCAGATCAAGTGATTCAGTTCGTAAATCCCCGGAGGTCCATCCGGGGTTCTGCAACATAGGATCGGGCTTACCTGATCACATGCGCCTGCGGATATCTCTTTTTCCAGGAATCCAGTGCTGACAGGCTTTTCAAAGTGATGACGGTACGGTGATCGAGTTTCACTTTGATCCCTTTCAGACCGCTATTCACAGGTTGGGACAGAATGAGTGGCTTCTTCGCTCGGGGCATCGGTTCGTTGGTTTTCAATGAATGGTCGGCTGCATTGATGACGATCTCATGCCGATCTCTTCAAGTACCCGTAGAGCCGACCCTATAGCGCGCTCCGATCGTGGATGGAAATGGGGGATCTGGGGAAAAGCATGTATGGGACCGGCACATGGAGACTCGTACACACAGGCTCCACACTAGATAAGGATGATCTGGATATCAAGGATTTCCACATTCCACACTTGAGACCTGCACACTTTTCGACCGAAAGCAGGGCATGAGAACGGGAAGAAGATATTGGTTGGTACTGGCGATGCTGACGTTTCCATTCATGTCATCGGCGACCACCACAGGTAGACTTCATGCGGACGGTATTCTAACAGTGAACGGTGCTTCGATGGAAGATGCACAGGTAACGATCGTACCTTCTGTCGGCGATCCATACACATTGGAAAAGGGTATCAGCCGATTCATGCTCGAACTCGATCTCGATAAGCGGTATCTCGTGATCTTCGAACACCCTGAGTGTCTTACCAAGCAATTGTATTTTGATACGGAAGTCCCTGACGATTATCTATACGATCAATACACATTTCCCTTCCAGGTGATCCTGGAGAAGAACCGGAGTGAAGATGTGATCGCTTATGCCGGTCCGGTGGGTTTCATCATGTACATGGATGCAGTGAACGACTTCGATTATGAAACGGATTACTCGTTGATGATCGATGAAAAATTGAAGGAGCAGATGACCAGGTACCAGGCTCCAAAACAGATCGATCCACCAGTGGTTTCAGGACCAGTGATCCATGGGCCTGCCCCGGCTTCCGTTGCGGTCGTGGCCACGTCCGTAGAAATTGAACCAGCTACTGAACCAGTAGCATCACGTACCGAAGCTCCAGCACGCATCGAGCCTGTGGAAGTGAAGAATGTAGCGATCGCAGGAGCGAAGAGGCCTGCATTACGATCGGTGGAGGTGAAGGAAGTTCCGGTCCCGGTGGAGAGCGAGATCGCGGAGATCAAGGTGGATAAGGTTGAGACGCCCAGGACGGAAGAGCCTGTGATCGAACGGACTTACAGCCAGCCCGAGCCTTCGGGATCCGGTAGGGAAGAGGAATTGATCGTTGACCATAGAACGGTCACCACCGTGGTGCGTATCACAGATGAATACGGTGATACAACAGAATATCGCCGGGTGGCCCACAAGTTCGGCGCGGTGTTCTACTTCATGGACGATCGCAGCATTACCGATCGCATGTACTATGAGCATACCGGCATGCAGCGCATGGCAATGAACTGATCAAACTTCGCGCAGCTTCCACTTACCGCGTTTGAAGAGGTACGCGCTCAGCACGGCCAGGGCGCTTTCACTGATCGCGATCGATGCGAACACACCGGTCGCCCCCAGGCCAAGTGTCATCGCCAGGAACCAGGCCAGCGGGATCTCCAGCATCCAGAAACAGATCACGTTCATCCAGGTGGGTGTCAACGTATCACCCGCACCATTGAAGGCCTGGGCCAGCACCATTCCGTAACCATAGAAGAAGTAGCCCAGGCAGACGATCCGCAGCGCATTGACACCATTTGCCGCAACGATCTCATCTGCAGTGAAGAAGTGCATCAGCCATGGTGCCGTGAGCCAGAAGAAGATGGCAACTGCCACCATGAACAGCATGTTGTAATGTCCACAGAGCCAAGCAGACCGTTCAGCCCTATCGGGTTGCTTTGCGCCGAGGTTCTGGCCCACCAGGGTACTTGCCGCATTGGCCATTCCCCAGCTGGGCAGTAAAGAGAAGATGATGATCCGTACCGCGATCGTGTAGCCGGCCACTGCCGCACTCCCGAATTCCGCCACTATGCGCACCAGGAAGACCCAGCTCGCAGAAGCAATGAGGAACTGCGCCACGCCCCCGGCTGAAACTTTTATGATGTTGACCAGTACCGTAAGCTCCACTGCCAACGGGATCCTGCCGATATCGATCCGTCCTTTTCCGCCGAAAAGGTGATAGAACTGGTACAGCACGCCGATGCCTCTTCCAATGTTCGTGGCGATCGCAGCACCAGCTATTCCCAGTGCCGGTATCGGGCCGAGGCCGAAGATCAAGATCGGATCGAGAATGATGTTTATGCCGTTCGCGATCAGTAGCGAGCGCATGGCCAGAGCAGCATCACCGGCGCCTCTGAAGATCGCGTTCAACCCGAAGATCAGCATGATCACCACATTACCACCCAGCATCCACCGCGTATAGGCCACACCTTGCTCTATCACCGCTTCTTCAGCGCCCATCACACGAAGCAGTTCCGGCGCGAACCAGCCTCCCGGTATGGCGATCAACAGGCTCAGGCCGATCGATAACAACAGGCCCTGCAAGGCCGCGCGCGATGCACCTTCCGGATCCTTCTCACCGATCCGGCGAGCCACCACTGCCGTTATGCCCATCCCCATGCCCCACGCCAGCGAATACACCAGAGTCAGCATGCTCTCGGTCAAGCCCACCACCGCCACCGCATTGGTCCCCAGTCGGCTCACGAAATACACGTCCACCAAGGCGAACAGGCTTTCCATGCTCATTTCAAGCACCATCGGCACGCTCAGTAGAAAGATCGCCTTGCGAACACCGATGCTCGTCAGATCAAGCCCTTCACTACCTCGCAGACTTTGCTTCAGCAACCTGCCCAGTTCCCTGAGTTCCATTTTCAAAAAAGCGGGCAAAGGTCGTCATCCGCCGCAGCACTTGACGTTGGTACTGAAGTTTTGGGCGCCCGGGCGGGCTGTACGCTGTGGCCGTTTCGCGCCCGCCGGCGGCTGCGGCGCTGCGGTGGCTTCCTGCGGTCGCCTCCTCGCAGCACGCAGCCGCATGGCGATCGCTTCACCGGGCCGCCGCTTCCATCCCTGGCGCAGATCGTCGCATCCAACGGGGTGCTGTGAAAAAGCTGTTCTGGCCACATCAATGTTCTTTCTTCATCGCAGATACTTTTGATCGCATGTGGCCACGGATACTTGTCATTTTCACCATCGCGATCATTCCCTCGTTGGGTAGCGCCCAGAACCTGCTCCAGCGCACGTTGCAGAACGATACCATGCCCAACCTGGTACCCAACCCCGGTTTTGAAGAGAGCGCCCGTCTCTATTGCAGCTGGACCCAGGATCCCGCGAAGTTCAATGCGAACGTGAACGGCTGGAGCTCACCCACACAGACCACGCCCGATCATTTCAGCAGCAAGAACGATCCGCAATGCTGGGCGCATCCTTCCAGGCACAGCGGCGGCAAACAATCCCCACACACTGGAGATTGCATGGCGGGCATCAAGATCTACGGAAAAGGGAACACTCCCACGTACTGGCATGAATACCTGCAGATCGAACTGCCCGAGACGCTCGAGGCCGGCAAGAGGTACATCGCAGAGTGCTGGGTGCAACGCGCGGTGAAGAGCAATGAGGCCAGCAACAACATCGGCATTTTTCTTACCGATCTGCCGATCAGCACGCGCGATTGCCTGCCTTTGTACTACACACCACAAGTGAACGAAGAGAAAGTGGTGAAAGGTGGCTGGCACAAAGTGAGCGGCGTCTTCGATGCGAAAGGTGATGAACGCTATCTCCTGATCGGGAACTTCTATGGCGACGAGGTCACCAACCATGAACGCCAACCCGAGGGCGAACGCGGCGCCTATTATTATGTGGATGATGTGAACGTGAGGCTCGCGCCGCCTGGCACCAAGCTGACACCAAAGCCGAAGGAGAGTGTTCCGCCGCCACCCCGGCAGGTGGCTCCGCAACATGCAAGCAGCAATGAGGTGGACATCCATGAAGTGGAGCCGGCCGTGGGAACACGCGTTCGGCTGGACAATGTGCAGTTCGAATTCGACAAGACCACGTTACTTCCGGGTTTTGAAAAGGAATTGGACAAACTGGTCGATCTGATGACCGATTATCCGTTCCTGCGCGTGGAGATCGAAGGCCACACCGATGACCAGGGGAGCGATGCCTACAACGAAAAGCTGAGTACAGGACGCGCCGAGGCCGTGGTGGAATACCTGGTGAAGAAGAAAGTGGAGAAAGGCCGCCTGATCTGGAAGGGTTATGGCGAATCGCGTCCGCTGGTGCCCAACGACTCCGATCAGAATCGCGCCATCAACCGCCGGGTGGAATTCCATGTCATAGAACGCTGATAAGGATCAGGAATAAGAAAAGCGGTCCGATCGGGGCCGCTTTTCTTATTCCGGCCGCCGCCGGATATGGGAGACGATCAGGCGTGTTCGTAATGGCCATCGAGGATCTGCCGGGCCAGATCCAATATTCGTGTATCATCCAACGCCACCACGCCGCCATCTGGTCCACCCTCCAGATGCACGCCCATGGGCCTGCCGTTGGGATGGTTGTAGCCACCGAAATAGTTCCAAACGGTCTCCACGTTCAGATCCAGTTCCTTTGCGATGCGGTGGATGCTGCCATCAGGAAGATTGTCTTTGATCCGCCGCAGTTCGTTGAAGGTGATATTCATGAGATCGGATTTTGGTTGGTGACACCTTAAAGTTATAACTACAAAATGCCGGATTCCAATACCCGATCGGCACGGATCTGGTGCTGCCGAGTTATCTTTCCAACCATGCTTTCCCGCCGTGCCGCATGGTGCCTACCCTTTCTGTGGACGGCTCACGGGTTGAACGCCCAACAATACGATCTCCGTAATTATTCACTTGAGGCCGGCCTGCCCAGTGCATCGGTGAACGCGATCTGTGAAGATACCTCGGGCTACCTCTGGATCGGTACCAATGAAGGTGTTTCTCGTACTGATGGAATCCGTTTTCATGATATCGGGAAAAGAGAAGGGTTGCCCAATGATGACATCACCGCATTACGATGTTCCGGAGATGGTGATATCTGGATCGGCTGCCGCAATGGGGCGCTTGTGTTGCTTCGCGATCTTCGACCATACATCATCAGCTCTGGTGATACGCTTTGGGGAGCGATAGAGGACATTCGCATCGATCGGAATGAGACCGTGTGGATCGCCACCACTTCAGGAGGCATCTGGCGTTACACGAACGGGTCGTTGATGAAGGACCCGGCACCCGGTCTTCCTGATGCTCCGGTGAATGCCCTGGTCATCGCTGGAACAACAGTCCTGGCTGGCACAGGCAAAGGACTATACGCCCTTCAAGATGATAAGTGGCATCGGGTGGATGTCGGTGTCGGTCATGCCATTCTCTCTCTATGGGCCGATGAAACAGGCGTTGTTGCCGGCACCGCCAACGGGTTCGCAGAATTGGATCCTCAATTGAGACCGCTGCCGCCCGCCGATCGCTTTACCGGCCTTCATCCCATCGCGCTTGCCGATACCCGCATTCTGGCTGTCCTGCGCGATCGCGATAAAGATCTCTGGTTCGGTACGTCTTCCGGCGTTGTCCATCTCACCCGTAAAGGTGGCCACCCCGTGATGCATCGTATCCGTGAAGTGAACGGCCTTGGTCATGATCTTGTGCGTACCCTGTACCAGGACCGGTCAGGAGCCGTGTGGTTCGGAACGGGTTTCGGTGGTGTGAGCCGCTATGTGAGTGATGTCTTCATGCATTTCACCGAGCGCGATGGTCTGCGATCACGGATCGTAAGCGCCGTTCACCGTACACCCGATGGCCTCTTGTGGTTCTCCACGGTAGGCGGTGGTATCTCTGCATGGAACGGTGAACGCCTGGTCAACTATGGGCCGGCGGATGGCCTGCCTGATGGTTATGTGCTCGATCTGGAAGAGGATGCGAACGGATATCTGCTTGCTGCCACGGCGAACCATGGGGTATACCGCTGGACAGGAAAAAATTTCGGACCGGTGCCCGATCTGTTCGTGCCCGGTTCAAGGATACAGGTGCTGGAACGCGATGAGGTCGGCCGCATATGGATCGGGCATCAGCACGGCCTTCTGATCCAGGGTCCGGTGGGCATACGCAGCATCGCGGTACCTGAAGGCGTTCTGGATATCCATTTCGATCGGGACACCACATGGATCGCATCGCCGAAAGGAGTATTCTTCCTTCAGGGTGAGATCGAACGGCTTCGGCCTATGGAGAACTTGAGGAACATACCGATCCTTTCGCTTGAGAAGGATGGCAAAGGCAACCTCTGGATCGGAAGCGATGGCCAAGGGCTTCTCCGATCGAATGGATCCCGGCTTGACAGTGTAACGATCGAACACAACAGCATGGGTGCCGGAAGGCTTGCCTCGAATACGGTGATGTCCGTTATGTTGGATGCTTACCAGAACGTGTGGGCCGGAACACGGCGCGGTGTACATGCCGTGGAATTGGACATCGATCAGGAAATGATCCTTGACATACGGCAATTCGGATCGGAGGATGGCTTCATCGGCATCGAGACCTTTCGCAATGCCACCATGCTCGATGGCGACAGCAGTTTGTGGTTCGGAACACTTCGGGGCGCCACGCGATATGACCCTTCCATCGAAGCGCCGATCGAAGAAGAACCCAAAGTGCATCTCACCAACGTGCAGCTATTTTTCGAGAACGTTGATTGGAGCCGGTGGAGCGATACGATCACATCATCTGGCATTCCGATCGGCTTGCGACTTCCGTACAACAGGGATCATCTCACGTTCGAGTTCACCGGTATTTCGCTCGCTTATCCGGAGCGTGTGCGATACCGGTACATGCTGGAAGGTCTCGATCCGGACTGGTCACCGATAACCTCCACCGATCGTGTCATCTACAGCAACATTCCGCCCGGCGATTACACCTTCAAGGTGCTGGCGCGGAACGCGAGCGGCATCTGGACGGAAGAGCCGCTTCGATTTTCATTTTCCATCATCGCACCGATCTGGCAGCGCACATGGGCACAGCTCCTTGCGGGTCTTCTGTTGATCGGTGGTATCTGGGGTTTCATCCGCTATCGCGAATTGCGTGCGCGGCGCGAACAACGCAGACTTACCGTCATGGTGGAAGATCGTACCAAAGAACTGGCGCAGGCCCAGCAAAGGAGCGATTCATTGTTATTGAACATCCTGCCGAAGTCCACTGCTGAAGAACTGAAACACCGTGGTGCGGCGGATACACGGCATTATGATAATTGCACGGTGCTCTTCAGTGATTTCATGGGATTCACAAGCCTGAGCAGCAAGCTGGACAGCCATACACTGGTAAAGGATCTTGATCATTATTTCAGGCTCTTCGATCGGATCACGGATGAATTCGGCGTCGAGAAGATCAAGACGATCGGTGATGCCTACATGTGTGCAAGCGGTATTCCTGAACCCAAGCCGTCACACGCATTGGATGCGATACTTACTGCCATGCGTATGATCGAGGAAGTGGAGAAGAGCAACAACGTGCGGCGCATGGAAGCTCTTCACGAATGGCAGCTTCGCATCGGGATCCATAGTGGCCCGATCGTGGCCGGCGTGGTGGGCGAAAAGAAATTCGCCTACGATATCTGGGGTGATACCGTGAACCTTGCCAGCCGCATGGAAAGCAATGGAGAAACAGGCCGCATCAATATTTCCGGCGCCACCTATGCGCAGGTTATGGATTATATAGAAGCCCAGCCGCGCGGCCCGATCAAAGTGCGTGGTAAGGGCGAAGTACAGATGTATTTCCTCCAACGGCTCAGGCCGGCCTTCAGTGCTGATGATGCCGGCTGGAAGCCGAACGATCGATTGCTGGCGATACGGCAGGAAATGTTGACGTTGCAGGAATTCTAGGCTCGCTCTTTCACTGCTGCCATCCGTTGAACAGCATCCAGTGTGCGCTGCATCTGCAGGAAATGCCTCTCCTGGTGTGCGATCGGGAAGCGGAACGCGTCACCGGTCCTGAAACGAAGGATGGGTCCCAGTGTGCTGGTGATCTTTTCGCCTTCAATGCCACGCTTTCGTGCGACGTGCAGAAGTTCGATCATACCCTCAAGCATCGATCGGAGTTCATCCAGGCTCTTGAGCCCTTTTGTTGCTGCGGTGCGTGGCTCGAACATGCCCATGGTCTTCATCTTCCAGTTGATCGTGCCCGACTGCGAAGGTTGCATTGCGTTCACGCTCATTTCCCCGAAGCGGCCGGGAGTGAAAGTGGATCGATAACGCAGCCTGCTCTTCGGGTCATTGTAAACCTTGCGGAGCAGTTTGAAATAATGTCCGCTGCTCAGGTTGATGTGCTCACAGATCTCGATGATACTCCATCTTTCCGGTGACGGACGTTGCATCAGAACCGCAGGGCCCATCGATCGGAAGTCCGCAAGTTGATGCAGCTGATCCTTCAGCTTTCGATGAAGTTCATCGATCAATGTTGCGGTATCAAGCGTTCTCATGCCCCAAAGCTACCGGGGCGGTCACCGGCGCTCACTTGATGCAGATCAAGAAACGCTCCTTGCGCGCAGCCTGCTGAAGGTCTCTGGTGTCATGCGCAGATAACTGGCGATATCCTTTTGCGGAACCAGTTGCAGCAAATGCGGGCTTCGCTGCACCAATTTTCTAAAGCGTTCTTCGGCGGAAAGCGAAAGCAGTTCGATCTCACGGGTGGCGCGGCCGCGCACCAATTCCTCCAGCATTAAGCGGCCGAAACGTTCCATTACCGGCAGCTTCGCGTAAAGCTCCTGCAGATCGGGATGGCGGATGCCGATAAGAATTGAAGGCGTGATGGCCTGCACTTGGAACCTGCCGGGCCGCTGCGAAACGAATGAATCGAAGTCGCCGGACCAGCTGTGGTCATAGGAAAACCCCAGACAATGTTCATTGCCGTCATGCTCGAAGAAGAGTTTCTGCACACCTTCCTTCACCACATAGAACCACTGTTCCACCGATCCTGCGCGCGAAATGGATCCGCCTTTTGCGAAAGTTCGTTCCATCCAAGGTTCGCGTACGAGCTTCCATTCCTTGTCAGAAAGTGGCACGTAACGCTGTATCGTATCGCGGATCAATTCCATCAGGCCCGAAGGTAGGATCATCAGGCGTTAGCGAAGCGCGTGAGCGATAGAAGTGGAAAGCCCGGACCGAAGGGAGGACTTGCAGCGGATAGCGCGACCCCGCAACATACCAGATCGACGGGCGAAGCCCTGAATGGTCATTTGCGGGGGCACGCCCAAAAGATCGGTAGCGTCCTGCGGCAACGTGATTAAGTTTGCCCCTTCAGAATATCTGGCATGGACCTGAGCAAAATAATCACAGTGGCCGGCAAGCAAGGGCTTTTTCGCGTGGTGGCACAAGGAAGGCAGGCGTTGATCGTGGAATCGCTGATGGATGGAAAGCGGCAACCGATACCGGCAAGCGTGCGCGTGAGTTCCCTGGAAGAGATAAGCATGTTCACCACCGGTGATGATGTGCCGCTGGGCCAGGTGCTGGAGAAACTGCATCAAGTGGAGAAAGGCAAGGCCAGCCTGGATCCAAAAGAGGATGCCGACAAGCTCTACGGCAAACTGGGCGAAGCGCTGCCTGAACACGATCGGGAGCGCATCTATCCGAGCGATGTACGCAAGCTGTTCGCGTGGTACGATCAACTTTTGAAGGCCGGCGAATTCGACAAGAAGGAAGAGAAGAAGGAAGAAGCGAAGGACGACGATCCGAAGCCGAAGAAGACGGCCAAGGAAGCTGCTGGCAAGAAGCCGAAGGCCGATGCCGCCGGTAAGAAGGCCGCTGCGCCGAAACCCGCTGGAACGAGCAAGGCCAAAGCCACCACCATGAGAAAGTCCGCGCAGCGCGGAAGCTGATCCATGGCGGAAGGGAAGACCGCGATCCGCACCTACGTATCGCCAAAATTGAAAGTGGAAGGATGGGATGATGTGGCCCATCACTTCGAGGAACTGCTGTACCGCAAGATCGCCAACGCGGAAGAATTGCGCACCTGGCTGCTGAACTACAGCGAACTGGAGGCCGTGATCAGTGAAGAGAGCGCGTGGCGGTACATAAGGATGACGCTGGATACACGCGACAAAGAGGCCAGTGAGCGATACCAGCATTTTGTGAGCGATGTGCTTCCCAAAGTGGAGCAGTGGACAGACAAGTTGAACCAGCGGCTGATCGCCGATCCATTCATCGGGCAGATCGATGGTGAAGGATTTCCGGTGATGTTCCGAGGCATTAAAGGTCAACTTGAGATCTTCAGGGAAGAGAACGTTCCGTTGCAGGCCGAGCTGCGATCGATGGGGCAGGAGTACAGCACCGCGATCGGGGCGATGAGCGTGAATTGGAATGGGGAGGAGATCACCCTGCCGAAAGCTGCATCCATCCTGGAAAGTACCGATCGCGGCGAGCGTGAAAAAGTGTACCAGCTGATCGCTGAAAGGCGAAGCGTGGATCGGGCCAGGCTCGATGAACTTTTCGATCGGATGGTGCACAAGCGGCACACCGTGGCCACCAACGCCGGCTTCACGAACTTCAGGGATTTCATGTACCGATCGCTGGGCCGGTTCGATCATCGGCCTGAGGATGCGATGGCGTTCCATGCAAGTGTGGAACGTGAAGTCCTACCGATCGTGGCGCAGTTGGAAGAGTCACGCCGGGAAAGCCTTGGTGTGGAACGTCTACGGCCTTGGGACCTTTCGGTGGATGTGAGCGGAAAGCCGCCATTGAAACCCTTCTCCGATCCGAAACAGCTGATCGATCTCACGGTGGCGGTATTCGAGAAGCTCGATCCATATTTCGCCGGCTGCATCCGAACCATGGAACACATGGGCAGGCTGGATCTTGCTTCACGCGATGGAAAAGCACCCGGCGGTTACAATTATCCGTTGTACGAATCAGGTGCTCCGTTCATCTTCATGAACGCGGTAGGCACTTCCGATGATGTGATCACCATGCTCCATGAAGGTGGACATGCCGTGCATTCGTTCCTTACGCATCCGCTGCCCCTTACGGGTTTCAAGAGCTTCCCGAGCGAGGTCGCCGAACTGGCAAGCATGAGCATGGAACTGCTCACCATGGATCATTGGTCGCTGATCTATCCGGATGCGGAGGATCTGCGACGCGCAAAGCGCGATCAATTGGAGCGCGTGCTCACCATACTGCCGTGGGTGGCCACCGTGGATGCGTTCCAGCACCAGATCTACACCCATCCGCAATGGACCGCCGATGAGCGTACGGCCGAGTGGATGAAGGTGCATCAGCGTTTTTCTGGGAAGATCGTTGACTGGACAGGACTGGAACATGAGCGGAGCATGCTCTGGCAGAAGCAGCTGCACATCTTCGAAGTGCCGTTCTACTACATCGAATACGGTATCGCGCAACTCGGTGCCATAGGGGTGTGGCGCAATTACAAGGAAGATCCGATCGGGGCCATTCGCAAATACACCGATGCGTTGAAGCTGGGCTACACGCGTACGCTACCGGAGATCTATGAGACCGCGGGCATCAAGTTCGATCTGTCAGAGGAGCATGTCCGCGAACTGATCGGCTTTGTGAGAGGAGAGCTCGATCAACTGCTATAATTGGTGTTCTGGTCGGGCGTTCAGTAATTTGGTGGCCCTGCAAGGCTTCCCATGCTGAAACATTACTCACTGACCATCCGGGGTCTGCTCATCGCCGGACTTCTTGGTATCGTGCTGCTTTTCGTTGCTTTTACAGAAGGCAGGCTAACCGAGGCACACGCTTACCACAGCGAGGAAGAACTGGAGAGCTTCAGGGGCGGAAGTTTTGCGTTGCCCGTTGGATCGAACAATTATTTCATGGCGAGCGGTAATTGTTATGGCTGCCATGGCCCAGATGTAATGAACAATTACGCCAGCATCGATGCACAGGGCAATGACGTGAATGTGGCCGATGACTGGCGATCCACCATGATGGCCAATTCCGCGAGAGATCCGTTCTGGCGTGCGAAGGTGAGCCATGAGGTAGCGGTGAATCCAGGCCATCAGGCGGAGTTGGAGGACAAGTGCACAACATGCCATGCACCAATGGGCCGTTATGACAAGTTCCTTTCCACCGGTGCACATTATTCCATCAGCGAAATGGTGAACGATCCGGTGGCGCTGGATGGGGTCTCCTGTCTGCCTTGTCACATGCAGGGGCCGGACAGCCTCGGCCTGTTGTTCTCCGGTAATTTGAAGTTCGATACGAACAGCGTCCTTTATGGCCCCTACCAGGACATTTTCGGATCGCCGATGACCTCCTTCGTTGGGTATGAGCCATTGTATGGTGAACACATCAACGATCCGGGACTATGCGCGGGTTGCCACACGCTGCAGACAGTGACTGCCGATCTGGATGGAAATGCCACCGGTGATGAGTTCGTTGAACAGGCCACCTACCATGAATGGCTGAATTCATCCTTCAATACGAACACATTCCCGAGCACAGGCGTAACCTGCCAGGGCTGCCATGTTCCCCGGATCGATGATGCGGTCGTGATCTCTGCGAATTACCTCTTCCTGCAAGGCCAGAGCCCGTTCGGCCTGCATCATTTCGCCGGAGCGAACACCTTCATGCTGAAACTGCTGAAGGATAACATTCTTCCGTTGGAACTAACAGCGCATCCTGATCAGTTCGACAGTACCATCGCACGCACCAACAGGATGTTGCAACAGAACACTTTGCTCCTTGAACCAACTGTTATTGATCGTGATGCCGATACTGCCCGGATCGATGTGAAGCTGGTCAATCTTGCGGGCCACCGGTTCCCCTCCGGTTATCCTTCACGCCGAGCCTTCGTGGAACTTTTGGTGCTCAATGGTACCAACGATACTGTTTTCCGCAGCGGTGGCTGGAATGATGAATACGAAGTGATCGGCCATGATGATCCATGGGAGCCCCACCATGATGTGATCACATCGGAAGGACAGGCGCAGATCTATGAATTGGTGATGGGCGATGTGAACGATAACAAAACGACCGTTCTTGAACGGGCCAAGACCGCGTTGAAGGATAATCGGTTGGTGCCCCTGGGATTCAGCACCGGACACATTTCCTATGATACCACGAAGATCGCTGGCGTTCCTGCTTCGGACACCGATTTCAATCAGGATGAGGATGGAGTGGAAGGAAGCGG
>JAEZAU010000155.1 GCA_023430325.1 Bacteroidota bacterium
ATGTATGCTGGATCCTCATGATCATCGATACGCATCAAAAGCTCTGCCGGTTACCTTCCCACGTAACTGATCTTGTAGATCCTGTCTGCGGAGTCATCGCTCACCAATAGTGATCCGTCAGGAGCCACGAGTACATCAACAGGGCGGCCGGTGGCCCTCGATCCCTTCAACCATCCGCTGGCGAAGACCTCACTGGAAACCTTCCCGTCCGGTGCCTGAAAAGCCACGATCACCTGGTAGCCCACCGGGCTGCTCCTGTTCCAGCTTCCGTGTTGTGCGATGAACATGGCGTTATTGTATTTTTCCGGGAAAGCGTTGCCTGAATAGAATCGCATGCCAAGTGGGGCGGTGTGAGCCTGCATCTCCAGTTCGGGCTGCGCGTACTTCTCGCAGGGAAGTTCTCCTTTGAACTCTGGATCTGAAATGTTCTTTCCGTGGCAATATGGAAATCCGAAATGCTGGCCTTCGGTCCCAAGACGGTTCAGTTCACAAGGAGGAACATCATCTCCCATATGATCGCGGCCATTATCGGTGAACCAGAGTTCACCGGTGATCGGATGCCAGTCGAAACCTACGGTGTTGCGTACGCCCTTTGCAACGATCTGGCGGTCGCTTCCGTCCGCGTTCACCCGGGTAATGGTGGAATAGATCGGTTCTTCACGCTCACACACGTTGCAGGGTGCACCTACCGGTATGTAGAGTTTGCCGTCCGGTCCGAAGGCGATGAACTTCCAGCCGTGATGGGTCTCCGATGGATAGTCCCGGATCACCACTTCAGGATCGGGCGGATCTGAAAGATGATCCTCTATGTCCTTCAGCCGTACGATCCGATCTACCGAACTCACGTATAGATCGCCATCCTTGAAGGCCACACCCGCCGGCATGTTCAGTCCTTTGGCGATCAAATGGATCTCATCAGCAGCGCCATCATTATCGGTATCCTTCAAGGCATGGACAAGTCCTGCACTGCGCGAACCCACGAACAATGTGCCTTTCTCACCCCAGCACATGGCACGGGCGTTCTTCACATCTTCCGCGTACAGGGTGATGATGAAGCCTTCCGGAAGTGAAATATCCTTCAGGTCGGGATCACCTGTGGCCACGGTGGGTACGCAGATGCTCGAATTGATGAGCGGCCAGAGCAGGCACAGGCGGATGATGTTGATGCCGTGCTTCATTTTACGCTCGTTCCAAGGCTGGCACTATAAGGACCGGAACACGGCTGTCACGCAAGACCTGCTCGCTCACGCTCCCTACGAACGCCTTGAACAATCCTGTTCTACCATGTGATCCCATGACGATAAGGTCGGCCTTCAATCGATCCACCTCTTCCAACAATGTTTCCGTGGTGGGACCCTGCACTAAAAGACCTTCAGCGGAATGACCGGCGTTCTTCAGTGCTTCGGACAATGCCTGTATCTCTGAATGCTCTTCGCGAAGGATCTCTGCCCTGTGTTCCCTCACGTAAGTGGGGCCGGTATCAAAACCAACGAAATCAGGGTCCGGGGCGGCCACATGCACCAACCAGATCTTCGCATTGAAAGCCTTGGCGATGGAGGCTGCGATGTCGATCACACGCTGTGCTTCAGCGGAGAAATCGATCGGTACAAGAATATTCTTCATAGCTGATGCAAAAGTAGGCCGATCGGAGAGGGATGGCTCGGAATGAAAGAAGGCGGCCGCAGCCGCCTTCTTTACAGATCGAACAGGATGCTAGTCTCCCAACACAAGCTTGGGCAGATGTTGTTTCCGCAATTTGCCGCTGCTTTCGAAGAACCAATCCTTTACACCGTAATGGTAACCGCGGCGAAGGCCTGAACGGTGGGTGCCCAGATCGCCACGCTTGCCGCTGAGCTTTTGCAACACACGGGTGATCTTCGCCTCCACATCGGCATTGCTCATTCCCGGGTGGGCCTTTTTCGCCCAATCGATGGCGTGCTTCACGATCTCTTCCTTGGGAAGGAGCTGTTCACGGCCACGAATGCTATCTATGACCATGGTGTCCCAATCGCTGAGGCGGTATCCGCCTTCCTTCACCTGCCGTTTTTTGCGGCGGCCACGTTGTGGGGTAGGAGGAGCGTTGGGGTCCTTGCGAGGCCGGCCGGGGCCACGTTTGATCGGTTGACCATCGGGGCCGAGCACCGGTGTGGGAAGTGGATACTTGCGGGGACGGCCCGGACCGCGCTTGATGACGGGACCATCTGCTGCAGCTGGTCTCGGTAACGAACTGCGTACGGTTTTAAGATCCTTTATCGCTTTGCGCACAGTATCCAATTGGAAACCCAGGCGGCGACGTTCACTTCGATATTGGCCTAATAGCTGGTCTATATCTTTCTCGCTCAGACGTTTGTTTGCCATGTTGTTGTTTGTACCGGAGATTTTTTCGGAGCGGGACAAAACTAATAACAATGATCTCCATGATCCGGTTGCCGATCCGATCTTGACATGAGTTAACAGCTCCTTTGAAGATCGCAGATCACAGCACGGTGATGGTGCTTTCCCGATCCGTTCCTGCATGCATGCGGCCGATAACATGAAAAGGAAGATCATGACCGGTCAGAATATCGGACACTCCTTTTGCTGATGAAGGATCGAAAGCGATGAGCAATCCGCCACTTGTCTGGGGATCGGCGAGGGTCATCATCACCTCCATGTTCTCCTCCGCTTTCACGCGTGGGGCAATGCTTTTCCAATTCCTGAAGGTCCCATCCGGGTAATGCCCCTGGGCCACATATTCCATAATTCCTGATATTCTTGGGATCTTCAAGAGTTCCAGGCTTGCAGATACACCACTGCCGTCACACATTTCAAGAAGATGGCCGAGCAGTCCGAAGCCAGTAATATCCGTCATGGCGTGAACGCCTTCGAGCTTTCCGAACTCCGATCCCACGGCATTGCTTCGTGTCATCAGATCGATCAAGATCCTCTGGTCATCATCCTTGATCTTTCCTCTTTTCAAGGCCGTGGCGAGGATGCCGGTGCCCACCGGCTTGGTGAGTGCAAGCAGATCGCCTGGTCTTGCCCCACTATTGGTCTTGATGTGTCCGATCGGAGCTTCACCGGTCACCGCCAGGCCGAAGAATGGTTCGGGTGCATCGATGCTGTGGCCACCGGCAAGGGCGATTCGCGCATCATTGCAGACGGAACGGGCTCCGGCAATGACCTGTGCGGCCATTTCCGCCGGAAGTCTATCCACCGGCCACCCCAGGATCGCGATCGCAAGAAGCGGTGTGCCGCCCATGGCATAGACATCGCTCAAGGCATTGGTGGCGGCGACACGACCATGATCGAACGGATCGTCCACCACGGGTGTGAAAAAATCCGTGGTGCTGATCAGAGCACGGCCGTTGCCAAGATCGAATACGGCCGCATCATCGTTCTTGGAATGATCCACCATTATCCGCGGATCGATGTGACCATGACCACTATCCTTGAGTATGGCGTGAAGTACGGCAGGTGCGATCTTGCAGCCACAACCCGCACCACGACTGAAGGAGGTGAGCCGGACAGGTTCAGACATGGGTGGAAATTTGCTCGCGCAGGATCGAAGCAGTTCGGTGGCTATCGGTATCGATGCTCATGCGGGAGATCATGGAAGGATCCCGTTCGGTGATGCCTCGCAAATAGGCCTTGTCGTAGTACCGGAGAGTGATCAGTGCCACCGAAAGAAGATCACCATCTGCCAATGCTTCGAGCGCTGCTTTCACATGTTGCGGCCCCAGCCGTTTTCCTATCCTTTGAATGGAAAGGCCGAGTTCTTCCTTTGAAAAAACGCCGTACTCGCTAACGAGCCTGTGTGCTCTGATCTCCAAAGGCAGTTCCATGAAGAACAAATGCGCCGATCTCATTCTGGCAAAGAATCCTTCAGGTATCCTTACCGTGCCGATCATAAGGCTTTCATCTTCCACCCAGATCGGCTTGGTGCCATCGGCCTTTCGTAATTCGTTCCATAGAAGCGCTTCAAAATGCTCGGTTGTCGGTTGTGGTGGCTGGCCCAATGCGCCGAAGGCCGATCCTTTGTGATGGGCGATCGCTTCAAGATCGATGACCTGTTCTCCTTGCGCATGCAGCGCCTTCAAGATCCCTGTCTTTCCCGTACCCGTATAGCCTCCAAGCACGCGCAGGTCCCAAGGCCTTTCAAATGAAGATAGGACATGGCTTCGGAACTGCTTGTAACCACCTTTCAGAGTGAAGACCTCGTTAAAACCGGCCTTGTCAAGTAACCAGGCTACGCTGCCGCTGCGTTCACCGCCACGCCAGCAATGAATACGTACCTTCAGACCTGGGGCAGATCGCCGCGCTTGTTCCACCATGGGGGCCATTCGAGGACCGATAAGCCGAAGACCTTCCAGTACGGCCTGATCCCTGCCCTGTTGCTTGTAGGCGGTACCTACCACAGCGCGCTCCTCATCACTGAACAGTGGGAACGCGATGCTGCCGGGAATATGCCCGCGCTGATGTTCAGCAGGTGAGCGCACATCAAGGATCGGATGTTCCAGTTGAAGGAACTCCTCCGTCGAGACCGGCCTGATCACGCCCAAATCTAGTTCCTTTGTTATGGAGATGTCGCGTCACCATTGAAGAATGATGATAACGGCACGCGGATCGCGGAAATGGATCAGCTATAATGTACATGTCATGTGGAGGTCGATCATCATTCTCACAGTCCTTTTATCCGGTCTTCAAGCCGGAGCGCAGCAATTGTTCGATATAGGACTTAAAGCAGGTATCAATCAGGATGATATCAGGATACAGAACGTGGCGGACCATCGTCCGGTTCTGGGTTGGAACGCCGGTCTTTTCGCCCGTGTGAAGGCTCCCGCCGCACCGGGCTTTCAGGCCGAACTTCTGTATAGCACCCAAGGCACCGATCTGCGTATCGCCGATTCGATCCCATCGGAAACCAACATCCGGCTCAATTATCTGCAGCTGCCTGTGTTCCTGGTGTTCTCATTAGGTCCGGCGGAGATCCATGTGGGTGGTTATGGAAGTTACCTGATGAATGCATCCATCACCCAACCTGCCACCGCATACGGCGAAGTTCTTCAATTGAAGGAAAGTCATTTCGTGGACATGGATTATGGCCTTCTTGGAGGGTTGGGCTTCAAGTTCGGCAGCATTTACGCTGGTGGCCGCTACCTGCTCGGACTGGGGACCGTGGGAGAGGGCATCACTTTGCTGCGAGATTCACGTAACCTGCAAGCCCAGCTGTACATCGGCATCGGTCTGGTGAGGTGATCCTCTAGCTGAAGAACCACCTTGAACAAGATCGCGGATCTTGTTCAAGGTGGTTCTCCTCATATCACGTTATGGATCTTATGCGCGCATCTGCTTCACAGGTGTGCCTTCTATTCTGCTCTCCACCTCATTGATCGCCTTTATCGTCTTCAACAGACTGTCCGGTGTCACACTGATACTATCGATACCTTCTTCGACAAGGAATTGCGCGAAGTCTGGGAAGTCACTGGGACCTTGTCCGCAGATACCCACTTTGGTGCCGGTCCTTTTCGCTGTGGCGATCAGCTTTTTGAGCATCGCCTTTACCGCAGGATCGCGCTCGTTGTAGATGTGTGACACTAATGCGCTGTCGCGATCGAGACCCAGTGTGAGTTGCGTAAGGTCATTGCTGCCGATACTGAAGCCATCGATGTGCGCGGCGAATTCTTCGGCGAGGATGATGTTGCTCGGCACTTCGGCCATCAGGTACAGTTCAAGGCCTTCCTTCCCGCGAACCAGACCATATTCCGCCATTACGGCCTCCACCTTTTTCAACTCATCCACAGTGCGGCAGAATGGTATCATCACCACCACGTTCTTCAATCCCATCTTTTCACGCACCCGGCGGATCGCCTTGCACTCCAGGCCAAAGGCTTCCTTGTATGCATCGCTGTAATAGCGGGAAGCTCCACGCCAGCCGATCATCGGATTCTCTTCCTCCGGTTCGAAATGTTCACCGCCGAGCAGGTTCTTGTATTCGTTGCTCTTGAAGTCGCTGAACCGAACGATCACCTTGTTGGGATGGAATGCTGCGGCGATCTTGGCGATGCCGTAGCTCAAACGTTTTACAAAGAAGGTCTCCTCATCTTCATAACCATTGATCAGGTAACTGATCTTGCCGCTCAAGGCCACATCACCCAATTCCTTATGCTGCAACAGGGCGAGCGGATGGGCCTGTATGTATGTGTTGATGATGAACTCCTCGCGCGCAAGGCCTACGCCGGCATTAGGCAGGTGCGCGAATTTGAAGGCGAGTTCAGGTGATGCCACGTTCAGCATGATCGGCGTGTTCACCTGGGGCAGTTCGGTGAGCATGGTCTCATGCGTGCTGAACGGTACCCTCCCTTTGTAGATGATGCCGGTGTCCCCCTCGCAACAGCTTGCGGTGATCTCCTGGCCGTTCTCGAGCTTTTCAGTGGCATCGCCACAACCTACGATCGCAGGTACGCCCATTTCGCGTGCAACGATCGCCGCATGGCAGGTACGCCCACCTTTGTTGGTGACTATCGCCGCAGCTTTTTTCATGATCGGCTCCCAATCCGGATCGGTCATCTCGGTCACCAGGATATCACCGGCCTTGAAATCCTTTCCATCGGTGCTTCCATCGCGACCATCGAGCGAATACATGATCTTCACGCGTCCGCTACCGATACGATCGCCGATGGCGATGCCGCGTGCTATCTCTTCCAGGGTCAGTCCTTCCTTTTCGATCCGGTGATCCACAACACGGTCGGTCGCCTTGCGGCTGTGGATCGTCTCCGGCCTGGCCTGTACGATGAAGAGCTGCCTGGTCAATCCATCCACGGCCCACTCCACGTCCATGGGGCACCAGTGGCCCTTCTTTTCGCTGTAGTATTTTTCGATCGCGGCCACGCTCCGGGCGATCTCGAGCACCTGCTCATCATTGATGCAAAAACGGTTGCGCATGCTGCGCTCCACCGGCACGGTCAAGGTGCTTTTGCCAGGCTCAACACCGTAGGTCATCTTACGATCCTTGTTGCCGAGCTTCTTCTCAATGATGCTGCTGTAGCCTTGCTGCAGCGTAGGCTTGAAGACCAGGAATTCATCGGGGCTGACGGCACCCTGCACCACCATTTCGCCAAGGCCGAAACTTCCGTTGATCAAGACCACGTCCTTGAATCCGCTTTCAGTATCAAGGCTGAAGGCCACGCCCGAAGAGCCAAGATCGCTTCGTACCATTTTCTGGATGCCCACGCTGATGCCCACTTCGAAGTGATCATAACCGAGGCTCTGACGGTAGACGATCGCCCGATCGGTGAACAGGCTCGCGAAACAATTGCGCACTGCTACCAGCAGATCCTCTGGTCCCCGTACGTTGAGGTAGGTCTCCTGCTGGCCGGCGAAACTTGCATCGGGCAGATCTTCGGCGGTGGCGCTGGATCTCACTGCGACGTCCGTGGCCTCCTGACCATAGGTGCGGCTCATTTCGAGGTATCGCGAAACGATCTCCTGCTCGATGGCCGTTGGGAACTTTCCATTCTTCACCAACGTGCGTACCTGCAGGCCTATGCGCCTGATGTTCTCCACATCGTCCACATCGAGCCTCGCCATGAGATCACGGATCTTCTGGTCCAGTTCATTGTGTGCAATGAAGGCTTCATAAGATGCTACGGTGACCACAAAACCTCCTGGCACGTTCACGCCCAAGGAGGAGAGATGCTGGATCATTTCGCCCAGGCTGGCGTTCTTGCCGCCAACGGTGGACACATCGCTCAACTGGACTTCCTGAAGCCATTTCAGGTAAGGTTTTCCATTCATGTCGTAGAGGGATCTGGGAGTTTCGGAAAGATCCTGTTGTACGGACCAGGAAGAGAATGGTTCAATTCCGGGAATTCTGATGGCTCTTTGATCGACGTTCGGTGGTAAAGGATCTTTGGAGAGATCGCTTCCAGGAAGATCGGATATCGGTCTTTGCATGGTCGTGCGCGTTGTCAATGAATGGGCCGTTGGCGCCATCGGGCCGCTTTATCTTACGTTATTAGCGTTATTATTGGTGGATAGAGCGGGACCAGAGGAAGAGGTGATCGGCCCCCAAGCTCAAGCACGAGGAAGATCCTCCCCGGCGGCGTCCACAGGATCACCTGTCACCGCCATAGCTGGCAGCACCAATGGAGAATTGAGGAGATGGTTTCATGCCGATGGATCGCATGACGCAATTGGAGGTGCGCCACATGCCCATCTGCCAATCGGGATTCCCTATGGCACTGAATTCCTGATAGCCGTCGCGGAAGAGAATGCGAAGTTTCTGCACCCAGAGGCTGCCCATGTGCTTGAGTTGATCGTGACGAACGAGATAGCAGTAGATACCTGAAGTGACCTTCGATCCATCCTCTTTCACCACGGTATTTCCGATCATGGTCTCCTTGCTCACAAGGATCATCACCGAGTCGTTCTCAAGCTTTACGAAAAGTGAATCGCCTTCGAACACTACGGCCGGTCTGTTATCATTTCGTTCCCAATGCAGCATCAGGCATACCTGGCCGTTCTTCACCAGCCAGTCATATGCTGGACCCGTTGCGGGACCATCGGCGGTGATCTGAAGCAGCCGGGTGCCGGTGAAATCATCCAGATGGTCCTGCACCACTTTGCAACTGGGCTGTGCAGTTGATTCCGGAGAGAGGAGGATAAGGGTAAGAATAAGTGGAATGGAGTATAGATATTTCATGATGCCCTGACTTTGCGGAAGAATGCATGTGAATACTCCTCGCCAAAAAGTACGCTTATCGTCTCGGGTTTGTCAAGCAGGAATCGATCAACGCCCAGCTTTATCCCCGGGCTATGGTCCCAGCCCTTCACCGTACGTGCAGGATCATGGTAGTCCATGAGAACGCAAATGGCACCAGGTGTCATCAACGGATACACCTTCTCAAGTATCCGCCGCACGAGCATGGCCATTCGGGGGGGGTCTTCTTCCGCCCCCAGGTCGATGTGGGCGAATGCAATACGTTCCGGTAACTGATCCACCTCCAGGTGATACAGGTCGCATTCATGCATTCGCGGAAGCGGCATTGCGCTTTCGATGCACCGATCAACGAACTGCTTCTTCAAGGATGTTCGGCCTTCGATCCCTTTCCCGAAATCATCATAGACATGGAACCCACGTGACCTTCCTGCGGCCTGCCAGGCCATGCCGATCGTCTGGGTGGTGGTGCCGCTGCCACAACCGAACTCTACCAGATCCCCGGGTACATTGAAGGCCATCACCTGTTCGGCCAGCAGATAAAGATTTGTGCGTTGCGCTGCGGAGCACGGCGATCGTTTTACCGAGGGAATTACATAGGCCGATGAAAGAAAGCGTGAAACATTCCGGTAAAGGTCCTGTATCCTCGTACGATCGGAACGCGTAAGACTTGAAGGTAATGCGTGGGTAATGGCCATCCGGTGGAGCAGTGGACAGCAGCGCGGCCAACTGCCATGCCACCTGCAGATGTACGTCGCTCATCCGGGCATCGGTGCGATCCTTCTACAACAGCCGGTGATCGTCAAGAATTTCCTCTAATGGGGAATGAGCTACCCGTTGTGTGGGGAAAGCGGAACGCCGGGCACTTGTACCCGGCGTTCACGGCTGCTCCGATATGCGGTCACAATTCGCCGCGTTCAGCGGCCTTCTTCATGCGGTCATTGGCGTAGATCGCAACCTCTACGCGGCGGTTCTGTGCGCGGCCTTCAGTTGTCTCATTATCGGCCACCGGTTGCTGTGGACCATAGCCCTCGGTCGTTATCCGGCTGTTGTCCACACCATTGGCGGTGAGATGTTCACGTACACTACGGGCTCGATCCTCAGATAGACGCTGATTGAGTTCTGCCGAACCGGTTGAATCAGTATGACCTTCAATGAGGATATTGGTATCCTCATACTTCTTCAGTGTTTCAGCGAGATCGTTCAAATTGTTCTTTGCAGTAGCCGAGAGATCGCTCTTGTTCACGTCGAAGAGCAGGCCGCTGTCGAAAGTGATCTTGATGCCTTCGCCGACGCGTTCCACGGTAGCGCCTTCCAGGTCGTTGCGCAATTCTTCGGCCTGCTTGTCCATGTGCCTGCCGATGAGCGCACCTGCAGTACCGCCTACTGCTGCACCGATGATGGCGCCCACGGCCGTATTATCATACCGCGACCCGATCACAGCACCCACGGCACCACCGGCAGCTGCGCCAATGGCACCCCCTTTTACGGTCTTCGATCGGTTGTTGCAGGCCGGGGCCAACAGGGCCAGGCTCAGGCTCCATACGGCCACGGCTTTGGTATATTTTCCTTTTATGTTCATCACTCTGGTATTTGTCGGATAGCGGCCAGTGGAAGCGATCGGAGTGCCAATATGTTCCAAGGCCACATATATCTGGGAACCAACGGTGCACTGGTCCGGTTCCGTGGTAAAGCTTCCACAATTTGAGAAGATGGTTCAAATGGATGACCGGGTAATTACGCTCGAAGCTCCGCGGCTTCAGGGTGAGATTCCATGGGCTTCGCCAATGCGATACGCATGGGGGATTCGAGAAAATGCTCAGCTCGATAATGCCTCAGTGCCAGTTCATTCAGAAATATCCCGCAGATCCTCGGACCTTCATCTTCCACCGTATAGGCCAGATAAAAGAATTCCCTGTTCAGCAGTGATCCATCCGCCTGGAAATGGACGATGTCATATGCCTCAGCAAGATCATTGTTCACCATTGATCCCTCATCGCAAACATGTGCGACGTGCTGTGGACCATGGTCCGGGATGATGGCCATAAAACGACGTTCCATAAGGGTATGACCTTCCAGCAACAGTTGTTCCGTACGAACGCACCTTTCATAGCTTAGGGCCTCATTCGATCCCATGAGGCACATTCTTACTTTCCTTTTGATCGCTCCAGCATTTCTGGCCGGTGAAGTCCAGGCACAGCCCAATCCGTTCGGTTGCCACTTTTTTCATGGGCACCCTCAGATCCACGTATCAGCGGGTGATCGCAGCAATATCGAAGAGACCATTGCACGAAGCGATACGTTCGACATCAAGCATTACGACATCGATCTGGATGTGACCAACGTGTCAGCACAGGAGATCCGCGGGGCCACCACCATCACTTACGCGGCCTTGATGAGCGGTCAGCAACAGATACGTTTCGATCTGCTCGACCTGTTGGTGGATTCAGTGGTTGATGTGAACGGCCAACTGTCATTCAGCCAGAATGCCGAATTCCTTACGATCCAACTCCCGCAAGAGCCACCGATCGGTGAGGATCGCTGGTTGAAGGTGTACTATGGCGGCCAGCCGTATCGCGATCCGCAATGGGGTGGCTTCTATTTCCAGCAGAGCTACATCTACAATCTCGGCATCGGTATCAGTACCATTCCACCCAATTTCGGCAAGGTCTGGTATCCCTGTTTCGATTCATTCGTTGAACGTGCCACATACACATATCATGTGAAAAGTGCTGGTGCCTATCGGTTCCATGGCCAGGGGAATTTCATTGAGGAGATCGCTCTTGGTGGAGACACCGTGGTCCGTAGTTATTCCTTCGACCAGCCGATACCCACGCACCTGAGTGCGATCGCCGTGGCCGATTATGCAACGCATGAGTACACGCATCCGGCAATGAACGGTGATATCCCGGTCACGATAAAGGCGAAACCGAACCATCTTCCAAACCTGGTGGCGCGTTTCGGACAATTGCCCGATGCCATCGATGTATGTGAGCATTGGTACGGAGCTTATCCTTTCGATCGTGTAGGTTATGTGTTGACCGTGGATGGAGCTTTGGAGATCCCCACCAACGTGGCTTATCCCGATCATATGACGCAACAGACCGAGGCCAGCAATCGTGCGCTCTACACGCATGAGCTCGGCCATCATTGGTGGGGTGATATGGTGACGCCGTACATCCATAATGACATGTGGCTGAAGGAAGGCCCGGCGGAATACAGTGGCCACCTGATCGAAGAGTGGATCGATGGTCAGGCAGGCTTGGTGAAGGCCGTGAAGGATAATCTTCTCTATGTGTTGAGGCAGGCGCACATCAATGACGACGGTTTCCAGGCTTTGTCACCCATGCCCGATCCACACATCTACGGAAGCCATACCTATTATAAAGGTGCTCTGGTGATGCATAATCTACGCGGCTATCTCGGTGATACGCTCTTCAGGCAGGCGATGCACGGCATCCAGGAGAACCTCGCGTACACCACCATCACCGCTGAAGGATTCAAGGAAGCGCTTGAGACCTATTCCGGAGAGGATCTCGATCCGTTCTTTGATGCATGGGTCTATTCTCCTTCCTATTCGGTATTCGAAGTGATCTCACATACCGCAGAACAGATCGGTAGCGAATGGAATGTGCAACTGCAGATCGGGCAAAAACTCCGCGGCGGCGAACAATTGCATTACGATGTTCCGATCGATCTGACCCTAATCGCCGCCGATGGCACAACAGATGACCGCATCATTACCGTAGGGGGTGAGCTCACTTCGATCGATCTGACCGCACCTTTTGGACCAGCCATGATCGTGCTGAACCGGCATGCCAGGTTGAACCAGGCGCGCCTCGATCATGAACAGGAGATCGCCGCCGGGACCACGACCGATCTCAATCTACCTTATGTGGAATTCCGCCTGATGTGCGATGAAGCACCAGAAGATGTCCTTGTACGCGTGGATCATATGTGGGTGGCGCCGGATGCAACATTACTTTCTCCCGATGTGCTCGCGATCAGTAACACGCACTTCTGGAATGTGGACGGCCTGATCCCCACAGGTACCGAACTGCGTGCGCGCCTTGGCTATAACGGATCGAACAATTCACAACTTGATCACGACCTTGTCGATGGTGATGAGTTCGGCATGTGTCTCCTTTATCGCCCTACACCGCTCGATCAATGGGAAGTGTATCCGTACCAGACCGTGAACCATGGTGTATTGATCAACGGTTACGGAAGCATCGAACTTTGGCAGTTGCAGAAAGGCCAATATGCGTTCGGAAAGACAACCGGATTCGTGGCAGTCAGCGACAAGCCCGAATTGGATGTCTGGACCATGGACCTGTTCCCTGTGCCAGCAAGCGATCGCATCACTGTAAAGGGGACCGTTCCCCAACAGGTGGACCTCGTGTTCGACATCATCACCACAGAAGGCCGGATCGTGCACCGATCGGTAAAAGGTGCCAATGGTGCATTTTCCAACGTTCTTGATGTGAATGGACTTGCTGAAGGAGCATATGTATTGCGCGCAGTCACCACTGATGGCCGCGATCTGGGCAGTAAGCGTTTCCAGATCATCCGTTGATGGAGTTCAATATCATCGAGAAGAAGAAGCCGCTCTATCCGGTACAAGCGCCGCTTCGTGAATACTTGCTGAGCGTTGGCCGGGAGATGAAGCTTCCGATCGGTTATGATGAATTGCGGCGGTATGAAGGTGTGCTGCCCGTAATGGATCGCAACGGCAAGGAGACGCTGTGGAACTCCGTCATCCTCCGGCAGTCGGAGATAGGGGAGGTGCATGAGAAGTTGGTGGAGACCTATCAGCTGCTGATCGCCGATGGCCGCCATTTCGATCACCTGATCGTGGACCGGATCGATTTCTGCGCGTACGGCAACTCGCAACCGTTCCGCATCAAGATCCTCAATACCATCAACGAGAACCACGATTATTTCTACATCAAACAAAGCGATGCCAGCAGGATCTACGGCCTTGAACTGGAGCACATGCTCTCACCCGCGCGCATCAACTACTACTGCGAAGGCAGAACGATCGTGGAAGAGCATATCATCGGCGTGCCCGGTGATGTCTTCATCGATGATCCGGTGAAACATGGCGGTGAACTGAACACAGTGCGGCTCAGCAAGGAATTCGTGAAATTCAATCAGCGCTGCTTCGTCCGATTGCTCGGGGATATGCGTGCGTACAATTTCGTGGTGGACGTGATCCATGATCTGGACCAGGTGCAATACCGCATCCGCTCGATCGATTTCGATCAACAGTGTTACGAAGGCCGCGGACGGATCTATCTGCCGCAATTCTACAAGGAGAACCTGCCCTATGTGCAGATGGCGCAGGACGTCATAAGCCATGAGACTGCCGAACAATATCGCAATGAGGAAGTGGCCCTGTTAAGGAAACGGTACAAACATGCCGAGGAGCAGTTGCATACATTATTGGAAGTGATGGAGGCGGATCCGATCGCACCAGCCGGGCATGTGGAACAATTGTCGATCGAATTGGGCAAGATGCATGGTGAGAAGGATCTCTTCAAAGGATGCCTGTCAATGGGGCAGGTGATGACCCGCCATCTGGAGCATCTTCTGGAAAGGTGATGACCATTCACCATTCACCATTCACTAGCCATTCACTAGTTCACTCATCTTTCCGTCGATCTGAAACCCTTGCCTCTCTTCCGCGTATGAAGGCCCGAACGGCACATGCCTTCGACTTGGAAGATGACAACATTGCTACGGATCATCGCGCTTCAGATCACCTTGCTGGCCACGTTCAGCATGCATGCGCAGGAGATCGAATACCAATGGCTCAATTTCGGCTGCCAGAACATCATTCAATGTGATGTCGGTTGCACCGCGTGTGATGTGCCTACCGGAACAAGTGAACTGCTCATAGGCACCAATTCCATCTGGATAGGTACCGATGTCTGCCCGTTCCCCACGGCACCCGGCGACAATTCCTTGTTCTCAAGCAACTGGCCTCTGGTGCCCGATAATGGAAGTTACGGTCTGCTCTCAGGCCTAACGCTGGCTCCCTTCCAGGTGGATACGATCGTGATCCGTCACGCACGGTCCTCCTACGGGCCGCATCGGTTGAAGGTCCTCTTTTCCTATGCACCTGAATCGCCTTTTGTTGAAGTGGCCGATGTGGATGTGGACTGGAATTTCCATGAGACGGTGATCACCGATCTGGGTTGCATCCCGTTACCGGCCAGTGCACCCTATGGGATCTTCCAGGTGAAGTTCCAGGCCTACGCGGCCATCGGTGAAGGATCCTGGGTCCTTGATGATCTCCGTATAAAGGGATCTACGTGCAGTGAACTTTCAACCGCCATTCCCGATCTCGAAATGAACACCATGCAGGTGGATCGTCCGCTGGTCGATGTGCTCGGCCGCAAGGTCGGCAGCGATGCTGCGCCCGGTGTCTACATGGGTGGCAAGCGTATCGTGGTTGTGCAGTGATCAACTGGCCCGCGGATGGAAGCGCATGATGTTGCTGCGCAGATATTCCCGATCCAGATGGGTGTAGATCTCGGTGGTGGTGATGCTGGCATGGCCCAGCATTTCCTGCACCGCACGCAGATCGGCGCCGCCCTCCACCAGATGTGTCGCGAACGAATGCCGGAAGGTATGTGGACTTATCGTCTTGCGTATGCCGGCCCTGTCCGCAAGCTTTTTCACCAGGTCGAACACCGCCGCGCGTGATATTCCGCCGCCACGCTGGTTGAGGAAAAGAACATCCTCGGCGGCCTTCTTCAGCGGCAGATGCACCCGTTCATATTCCCGGTATTGATCGATCGCTTTGAGCGATGCGGGGCCGATCGGGACAAGCCTTTCCTTGTCGCCCTTGCCGATGACTTTTACGAAACCTTCGCTCGCGTGAATGCAGGAAATTCGCAGTGCGCAGAGTTCGCTCACACGAAGGCCGCAACTGTACAGCGTCTCAATGATCGCCTTGTCACGATGCGCGGCCGATGCGCTCATATCGATCGAAGCCACCATGCGATCGATCTCCTCCACGCTGAGGAACACCGGCAGTTTTCTGCCGGGCCGCGGACTTTCTATCAGCTCCGTGGGGTCTTCGCCGATCTCTTTCTCACGCAACATCATCCGGTGGAACACGCGAAGCGCGCTGAGCAAACGCGCCTGACTGGTGGCTGCCAGGCCAGCCTTCGCGATGTGCTTGATGAATTCCTGTATGTCCTCCTGCGAAAGTTTGTTCGGCGCAATTGGCGGAGTGAGCGCACGTGCGAAATCGCGAAGCTTGGAGAGATCGCGCAGGTAGGCTTCCACTGTGCGATCGCTCAGCGAACGCTCAAGCTTCAGATGCATGCGCAGATCCACGAAGGCACTGTCCCAATCCACGCGACGAAGATCGAATAGAAGGGATGTCAGTTCAACGGCCCAGTGATCGGATCTTGAACGTTATGATGTGGATGTTCTGGGCGTGCCCCTGCGGGTCGGGCCAACGCTGCAACTCCTCGGCGCAAAGCCGCCTGCGGGGTTTCCGCTCATGTCCCTCACGCAGCTGGCGCATTGCCGGATCATCTGTTCACCATTCACTATTCACTATTCACTATTCACAAGGCGTGATCTGCGTAAGTGGCGCAGGTGGAAAGCCCGCAAGCGAGGTTCTGCGAGCGCGGACTTGGAACCGGAGACACGCCCTGCCGAAAATTCGCCCGAACAATGAACGAACTTCGCACCATGGCGGACATACTGGTGATCAACGGCCCGAACCTGAACCTGCTCGGCACGCGCGAGCCGCACATCTACGGGGATCGATCCATGGATGACATCATGGTTTCGTTGCGCGATGCGTTCCCTGCCATTTCGATCGATGAAGTGCGCACCAATGAAGAGGGAGCCATCGTGACCGCCTTGCAGGCTGTGAATGGAAATATGATGGGCGTAGTGTTGAACGCCGGCGGCTACTCACATACGTCCGTGGCCATCCGCGATGCCATCAGCGCGATGGATGTGCCGGTGGTGGAGGTACATCTTTCCAATCTGCTGGCGCGCGAACCGTTCCGCCACGTTTCGATCCTTGGCGCGGTGTGCGCGGGCTCGATCATGGGGCTGGGTGCGCAGGGCTATGCGCTGGCTGTGCGGTACCTGTTGGAGCGTGTGAACGAAAGGCGGACGGGTCCAGCTGTGTGAAGGTCTTCCAGCCGAGAATGAACCGATCGAAGGCGATGCTGCGATCGTAGATGCCTGTGAGATCGGGATCGGCTTCAAGTTCCTTCAACGCGCGCCTTTGCCCGAGCACTCTTCCCAGACTTGCGAAGAACGACCAATGTGCGCGGAAGACCTGCCATGCATGAGCACCATGACCTTCCAACAGGAATTTGATCGCCGCGAAACCATCCAACACCAATCTGCGGAAGAGGCTCACCGGCCAATAGGTGGATCGCAGGTTCTTTGTGAGCACGATGAGGCTGTTCCTGAAATTGAGGAACGTCTTCAAAGGACTTCCATATCCAAGTGCGCCGCCACCGACGTGATACACCATGCTGCGGCTGGTGTAGCCGATGCTCCACCCCATGCGGCGCAGCCGCCAGCACAGATCGATCTCTTCCATGTGCGCGAAGAGATGATGATCGAAACCGCCAGCTGCGTGAAATGCTTCCGATCGGATCATCATGCAGGCGCCGGTGGCCCAGAACACTTCGCGTTCATCATCGTACTGGCCGTGATCTTCTTCCGTGACCTCGAAGATGCGTCCTCGGCAGAACGGGTAACCGTTGCGATCGATGAAGCCACCTGCCGCACCGGCATGTTCGAACATCCCATGCTGGCGATGGCTGAGGATCTTCGGCTGGCAGGCGGCCATGTGTGGATGCCGATCGAGCAGATCATGCATTCCTGTCAGCCAGCCCGGTGTCACTTCCACATCGGAGTTCAGCAGCACATATCGATCGGCCTTGATCCGGTGCAACACTTCATTGTAGCCGCCCGCGAAACCAAAGTTGTGATCGAGCTCGATCGTTGTCACACCTTGCTCCTTAAGCCACTGTTGCGATCCATCGGTGCTCGCGTTGTCCGCGACGATCACATCTGCACTCGCGCTGTGATGCAGAACGAGCGGCAGGAACTTTTCCAGCCAGTTCCTTCCATTCCAATTGAGAATGACGATCGCCGTTCGCATCACCAAAGTGAATGATGCAAAGTTGGCCTTTCCGCCAGGATCAACGTGGATCGTTGTAGAATTCCCTCACGCGATCGCTCTCGATCGTGTTCGGATCGCGGGTCTGTACACCGTTCATCGGCACAGTGCGCTGGTGCAGGATCTGGTTCCACTGCGGATTCTTCAATTCACCGGGCACCTCGCTGTGCAGCAATTGCATGCAATCATTTGCCACCTCGGGTTGGTAGAAGATGAACCGTTTGTCGGTGTAACGGCCGGCGCGGTAGTAATGCCAGATCGTATACGGCAAGGTTCCCATTTCATTGAAACGATCCATCATGGTGTTGGGTGCGCCGTATTTCAGGTACACATGACCGCGATCGGTCTCGTAGCCTTTCATCATGCGGCAGCCGAAAAGCTTGTTCACCTTGATCACCTGTTGATGGTACTCTTTCCATGCGGCTTCTGGATCGGCGCTGCGGTTGGCCCAGAACGTATAGAAGAACCGCTTCATGTGGTCGATGTCCTTATCGCGCCAGCGATCCTCGATGATCTTCCGTTCCAGCGGATCGGCGATCGGCATGAGGCTGTTGACGAACTCGGCGAGCGTATCGGCATTGGTGTAGGCATCTGCGAACGTGTTGGCGAGATCCACACGATCCAGCGAACGCGGATCATACTGGTTGGTCAATGGATTATTGCGCTGGAAGAACTGTTCTTTACGGGCGATCAGATCACCCTGTTTGTTGCGCACTTCCATAGCCAGAAGGAAATTTCCTGAAGGCAGTTCGGAGATGTCCATCCGGGCCATCACGGGTTCCACCGGCTTTGCCTTCGCGCGCATGCTCTTCTTGTAGGAGCCGTGTACCCGCTTGTTCTCGAAATTCTCGATCTGGTACGTGAGCAGGAACATGCTGTCCTTGCCGAAATGTTCTTCGGTGCCATACACTTCCGCGTAGAAGTTCAACTGCTTCAATTCCTTCGGGAAGTAATCGCTGATCAACGGCACCACTTCATAACCGAACTTGTTCATCTCCTTGTCCGCAGCCGCATCGATCCGTTCAGCGAAGACCACATCGGAGAAATGTACGCCAGCACCGGCCATTGGAACGGTGAGCGGCACACGGTACCGGGCCACCGTGGTGTCACTGCTGTTGAGATCGCGCGCTTCGATGGAAAGATCATAACCGCCTGGCTCCAGCTGGAACCATTCCTGGTGTACCAGATCGGTCTGCAGACTGTCCAGCCGTTCCACGCCAAGGACCTCCACTTTGGAGAACGCCTTGATGGCACCGTTCTGTTCAACAATGGTGATCGCCTCCACACGGGACTGGTGGAATCCACGCTCGTTCATTCCGGCCACCATGCTCCCCTGTATGAACGCCATGTTCACTTCAACCAGCGGCCCCTTTCCAGGCCTGTGGAAGACCTTGCTTTCCACCACCATGTCCACCGCCAGCAAGGGCAAGCTTGTGAGCAGCATGAGCAGGGCAACGATCGGACTGTGGAATGGCTTCATGTATACAAATCTACCAAAGAGGCCACTGAAGGAACGACCGTTCGCTGTGCGGGATGTGCCGATGCATGTGAAAAGGATCGAAGTATCTGTGAAGAAGGCGATCTGCGTAAGTGGCGTAGCCGGAAAGCCCGGACAGAGCGAAGCGAGGGAGGACTTGAAGGCGCAGCAACGCCCTGCCGGGAATTCGCCCGAAGAAAATATAGACTAAGGCTTTTTCGCGATTCCGGCTCGGAGGCCGGAATGACATGTGGACACAAAAAGAGCGGGCCACCGCCCGCTCCTTCTGGTCCTGCCCACCCGCCGTACGCACAGATGCGGATCAGTGTTTCCGGGCGCAAAACAACTCCCGATCGGGGCCATGGCCTCTTCGAAAGTGACGAACGGCGCCGATGCGTGATGTAGCGGGTCTGAGGCATAGCCTGCGGTGTGGGGCAGAGCGCTTACTTTCGCGGGTATGCTCCCAAAGCACTTTCTGGCCGTTGTCCTCCTTCACACGGCCTTCTTTGTGTCCGCGCAGGATAGTGAACGGTACGGCCGCGATAAGTTCCGGCAACTCGATCAGGAACTGCCCACGCCCAACACCTATCGCACGGCCAGTGGCGCGCCCGGCCACCAATACTGGCAACAGAAGGCGGATCACGACATAAAGCTGGAACTGGATGATGCCACGCAGAAGATCACAGGCAGCCAGACGGTGACCTACTACAACCAAAGTCCCGATCGGCTGGATTATCTGTGGTTGCAGCTGGACCAGAACATCCGGGCGAAGGATAGTGACAGCCATAAGATAAGGACCGGAACACTCGGGGACAGCCTGAGCACACGCCAACTGGCGCGCATGCTGGATGTTTTTGATGGCGGTTTCCGGGTCACTTCGGTGACCGATCTGAGCGGCAAGGCGCTGCCGTTTACGATCAACAAGACCATGATGCGCATCGATCTGCCCAAGACATTGATGCCGGGCCGATCGATCGGTTTCAAGGTGAACTGGTGGTATCCGATACAGGACAGGATGAAGTATGGCGGCCGCGCCGGTTATGAGTATTTTCCCGAGGATGGCAACTACCTGTACACGATCGCCAAGTTCTATCCGCGCATGGCGTTGTACGCCGACTATCAAGGCTGGCAGCACAAGCAGTTCCTCGGGCAAGGAGAATTCACATTGACGTTCGGCGATTTCAAGGTGGCGATCACTGTTCCTTCCGATCATATCGTTGCAGCGACCGGAACGCTACAGAATGAAAGTGCTGTGCTCACTGCGGAACAGCGATCACGCCTCGCAAAGGCACGCACTTCGGACAAGCCGGTCATGATCGTTACACCCGATGAAGCTAAAGCTGCAGAAGGGAAGAAGGCCACCGGGAAGAAAACGTGGGTGTTCCACGCCACTAACGTGCGTGACTTCGCGTTCGCCACGAGCCGCAAGTTCATCTGGGATGGCATGGACCAGCCGATCGCCGGAAAGAACGTGCTCTGCATGAGCTTTTATCCGAAGGAAGGCAATCCGTTGTGGGAGCGTTACAGTACGAAAGTGGTTGCGCACACGGTGAAGACCTACAGCAAATTCACGGTGGATTATCCATATCCGGTGGCGATCAGCGTGCATACCGATCGGATCGGCATGGAGTATCCGATGATCTGTTTCAACGGTGGAAGGCCCGAGAAGGACGGTACGTACAGCGAACGCACCAAGTACGGCATGATCGGCGTCATCATCCACGAAGTGGGCCACAACTTCTTCCCGATGATCATCAACAGCGATGAGCGACAGTGGACGTGGATGGATGAAGGCCTGAACACCTTCGTGCAGTACCTCACGGAGCAGGAGTGGGACCATGATTATCCGAGCCGTCGCGGACCTGCACGCCACATCGTGGATTACATGAAAGGCGACAAGAAGGGGCTGGAGCCGATCATGGTGAACAGTGAGAGCATTACGCAGTTCGGCAATAATGCTTACGGCAAGCCGGCCACCGCATTGAACATTTTGCGGGAGACCGTGATGGGCCGCGAGCTTTTCGATCACGCCTTCAAGGTGTATTGCGAACGCTGGAAGTTCAAACATCCCACACCGGCCGACTTCTTCCGATCGATGGAAGATGCCAGCGCGGTGGACCTTGATTGGTTCTGGCGTGGCTGGTTCTATACGATCGATAATGTGGACATCGCGATCCGCAATGTGCGGTACTTGAAAT
>JAEZAU010000159.1 GCA_023430325.1 Bacteroidota bacterium
CCGATCAGGCTCATCACCGCGTTCATGATGGCGTGCTTCGCGCCGGTGCTCACCACGATCTGCTCGGGCGAATAGTCCAGGCCGTTGTCGCGCCTGAACTTGTTCGCGATCGCCTCGCGTACATCAAGAAAACCGTTGACCGGTGGATATTTGTGCCATGGTCCGCGGATCGCTTCATGGGCGGCCTCCAACGCAAAAGCGGGTGGATCGTGATCGGGTTCGCCCAGACTGAGATCGATGATATCGCGGCCTTGGGCCCGCAGTTCACGGCTGCGTCGCGCCATGAGCAGAGTGGCAGGCTCCACGATGGATTTTGCTACTGGAGATAGATGCATGGAATGCGCAAAACTAAGAAGCTCAACGGGGAAGATGCGTGATAAGTTCAGCGATCGCCGATATTCGTGGCGCGATCCATGAGCAACGAACCGATCCTGATCATCCTGGTGGCCTTGTTGCCGTCGGTGGTCGTCTTTCTCACCGCGTATCATTTATTGAAGCATTTCCTTGCCGATCGTGTGAAGGAGCGCATGCAGGATGTGCGGAAGGACGATCACAAACAGGTGCTTCCGCTGCGCCTGCAGGCCTATGAGCGGCTTACGTTGTTCCTCGAAAGGATATCACCCGGAACGCTTGTCCTGCGCGTACACAAGAGCAATATGAGCACGCGTATGCTGCACAGTGAGGCGGTGGCGACCATCCGTGAAGAGTTCGAACACAACGTGACCCAGCAGATCTATGTGAGCGACAAGGCCTGGGCGAAGGTGAAACAGGCGAAGGAGGAGACCATAAGGCTGATGAACCTGAGCTATGAACAGGTCGGGGATAAACCTTCCGGAACGGAATTCAGCCAGCGTGTCTTCGAGAACCTGGGCCGGCTTACGCATACGCCTTCGCAGGAAGCTCTTGTGGCGATAAAGGAGGAAGTGCGAAGGTTGTTCTAGTCCTTCAAAAAGCGGCGCACCAACCGTTCGGCGGCTTCGATCGGATCGATGTGGCCTTCCTGGATCTGCGCTTCGAGCGATCGTCGCATTTCGATGGTGCCCGGATCGTCCTCGAATTTTCGGATCAGTGACTCGTGCACCATCTGCATGGACCAGTGGATCTCCTGCATCTTTCGTTTCCGTTGAAAATATCCGCTCGCGCGATCCTCAGCGGCCAATTGTTCCAGATGCGCCGCAAGTTCCTTTACGCCACTGCCAGTAATTGAACTGGTAAGAAGTACCTGTGCGCGGCGACCATTGGGGCGCGTAGGTAACAGTGAGATCGCTTTCTTCATTTCGCGTGCCGCAGCTTCTGTGCGCGATAGTGCATCACCATCGGCCTTGGTGAACACGATCACATCCGCTGCTTCCATGATCCCGCGCTTCATGCCTTGCAATTCATCACCTGCGCCGGCGATCATCAAGAGCACGTTCAGATCACACACCTGGTCCACATCGTGCTCGCTCTGGCCAACACCAACGGTCTCTATGAGCGTACGACCGTAACCTGCGGCTTCACAGATCAGTATAGCTTCCTTCGTATTCCTTCCGATCCCTCCCAGGATGCCGCTGGTGGGAGTGGGGCGGATGAAGGCATTTGGATCGGTGCTCAGCCGTTCCATGCGTGTCTTGTCACCGAGAATGCTTCCACCGGTACGCTGGCTGCTGGGATCTATGGCCAGTACCGCGATCTTATGGCCTTGATCGATCATTACTTGTCCCAGTACATCGATCAGCGTGCTTTTACCCACACCCGGAATTCCGGTGATACCGATACGCAACGAATTGCCTGCACGCCCGTAACATGCACGAAGCAATTCACGCGCTGCTTCGCGATCGGCGGAACGACGGCTTTCCATCAAAGTGATCGCACGGCCCAGCGCGGACCGGTCGCCAGAGATCAATTTGTCTAACAAGCTCCGATCGTGCATCGGGCACGAAGGTCAGTAAGCGGATCGATATTTCTGCACCCAGGTGCTATCGCTCACATCATGCAGCAGCCGGAAAACATCGATCCCTTTGATCATTCCGCTGAGGCGCAGCAATCCATAGTCGGCGAGCATCACCATTTGTGCTGGTGTCGGGGAAGCTTCCCTGCCGGCCCAGCCTGCATCGGGTGCGGAGCCGCCATCCATGATGCGGAAGGGATAGCTCTTGAACCGAAGACGCCACAGATCATCGAAGACGGGACAATCCAGCCAGTACTTGCCACTATCTGGATGTACGCACGGCTCTACCTTGAACTTCTTGAAGAAATTCTCCTTCTCAGGATTCGCCTTGCTTTCCAACACGCCTTGCGCCTGCAGCACGAATTGTTCACGCGTGATGGGTTCCGTAGCCACTACTTCAAGTCCGTTCATCTTCACGAGGAAAATGGTGAAGAGTTGATTGTTCATGCCCGTGTTGAGGCTCAGACCATAGACATATTGGGTTTCAGGCTGAATGGCCGGGCGCCCCGATCCTGAACAAAGGACCCAGACCAATGCGATGGAGAAAAGCGCCGTAAAGGGCTTGATGGGCATGATCAAAATTACGGGATCAGCCCCTGCGAAGCGAGTGCCAGACTATGCCGATCGCCGGTCCCGCTTGCGCCGCGGCGTTACTTCCTGCACCTCCTGGAAGTGCAGCAACAGCAAGCCCATGGCGTTCACCGTCTGTCCGAAACTGCTCTCGCTCAGGCGTGTAGCTGTATGGATACTGATGTCGCCCGTACCGATGTCGACCAGGTATCGGCCATTGGGATCTTTAACCCTTAGATAGTGCAGCAGTTCTTTTTCCTGCGTTGCGGTCTCTATGCCCTGCACGGCAGCGACGTAGTGATGGGAGTTCTGTGCTGTTGCCAGGTTGCTGCAGAGGAACAGCACAAGTACAGGGATGGAGCGTAACATGAAGCAGGTGGTGTGGAGGCGAAACTATCCGCACCCACCATATGTACGTAGCCACTGCCCATACAGTTTTCACCATTGCCTGTTGAGTTTTTCACAATGCTGAAGCGGGCTTTAGAGGGTTACTGCTTGATGAACCGGTGTGTAGAGCGGTCCGATCCATCGATCGCCAAGAGGCGGAGGATGTAGCTGCCCCGATCGAGGTGCTGCACGTCTATCTCGTTCGATCTATTGAGTCTGCCATGCACGATCAGTCTTCCGCTTGGATCGATGATGTGGTACGTGGATGGACTGGAAACGGCTTGTGTAACGCGTAGGGTGGTCGTAACCGGATTAGGATGAATAATGGTGGATGAACCGGACATTTGCTCAACCCGAACTGGACCACATCCACCTTCCATTGGGCAACCCACCTCGGCGTAGGTACCGGGTGGAGCTGGTGTGGGGCAATCCGATGCACTTACTTGAAAAGCTGGCGGAGCTACTTTCCAATGGATCTGGAACTGCTGGCCGGTTGAATCGCGGTTGCTGACGTATAGAACGTATTGTTCACACGCTGAAACCACGAGATGTTTTGCCATTGCTCCACCGCTTTCATACTGGTAGTTGGGAAGGTCATTGTCGAAAGCAAGTCCCTTGATCGCAGGTGTGGGTAGTGAAGCATAATTACATCTCACCGGTTGTTGTTCGATAGGGCAGATATTAGAGATCCAAGAACCAGGCGAAAAGGGCCCCCAAACAGCGAAATCAAGGACAGCTTCACCACCTGGGCCGCCGCATCCCATCTGATCGCCTCCAATTATATCAAAGGCCAGAGGTGAGCATGGGGGCGTCATGAGATCGACATTTATCACGAACCAGCGACCTTGCACTCCTTCTTCTGGCAAACAACCCGAATTGCCGGAATTCAATTCATTCGGATCGGAATTGTTTTGGTACGGCTGACACATCACAATATTGTTACTACAAAGCGATTGTGCTCCTAAGCAATCCCCAGCGGGCGGAGGTGGCGGATCACAGGATACCGTTGAATTAACGACCATACCCTGTGGAGGCGGAGCATTGCCCACATATACCGGTTGTCCGAATTGCGATATCATGTAAGAATTCTCCCCTTGGAACCCTCCGACAGCCGTATAACTTACGGTGAACTGCTGACCAACGTTCGCACCGATGTTGATCGTAGTCGAAGCACCCGTAACCGTATAGTTCACACAATTCCCTCCGATGCAGATCGTAACATAGCTGCCGTTCCAACCATTACCCGCTGCATCCTGCATGGTCAGCGTATAGTAGCAATTGCCTGGCGGCGGATCCGTTCGTCTTGCGCAAAGATGGAATGTGCCATCGGCTGCGTTGGCGGTCTGGCGCCAGACACGTATGTAGACGATCTCACCAGGGATCTGTCCCGTCACATTGAGGTAGGGCATCTCCGGGGATCCCTGTTGGCTGCCGCCCGTGGCACACGCTCCTGCGATCTGCTGCAACACAAGATCGTTCGCATCGCATGATCCGGAGATCACGTGATAGACGGCCATGGCACCATCGATCAGACCATCCGCTCCCATGTCGAATTGCAGAATTCCGTTCGGGGGAACTTCCGCGGTGAACCACACATCTGCGAACGTTGGCGTACCGCATGACGGTGCGGGAACATCGATCGTACCGGGCGGTGAGTTGGATGTCTGAGTGGCCGCAAGATTGGTGTAGCTTCCCATGAGGCAGCCGTAATTCACTGGAAGCGCGATCGCTCCGCAGGGTTCATCGTTCGGTGGCGCAACATTCATATAAGCACAAATGGTAAGGGGTCCCTGCCATGGCACCTCACCCCAGATGCGCACATAAATGGTTTCGCCAGGGAGAAGATCGAGCCCGATCGCCTGGCTGTTGATGGAACCTGTTGCGCTACAGGCAAGCAACTCCAGATCGTCAGGTGTGCAGGGTGATCCATCGAGGCGATACCAAGCCATTGCCAGATCGACGGGAGATGCAGCAGATGTCTCCACCGCCAGGCCGGCCCAATCCGCAGGCATTGGGTTCGGCACCGTTACAGAATACCAGATGTCGTTGATGGAATTCCCACCACAACCTGGAGAGTCTATTGCGGATGGATAAGCGAAGCCCAGATCACTGTCGATCGGGATACACGATGTGTTCAATGGTATGGCGATCGCTGAGCACGGCTGATCGTTCACCGGCACGTTCACCTCGAACGCGCAGATACCGAATTCACCGTTCTCATTGGCGTTCCTTTCCCAATACCTGATGTAGATCACCTGTCCTGGTGCGAGGCCAGCGGAGAACGCATCATAGATCATTGCAGGCGCGGAAGTGGGGCCTGTGAGTCCGTTGATGATACAGCCGCCGGCGAGCTGCGTGAATGAACCGTTGCATGCCGTGGCCGTATAGAGTTGGAAAGCACCGGCGCAAAGAGTGCTCTCCTGCGTATGAATGCCGATCAAACCATTGGTTGGAACGGTCACTGAATACCAGACATCCGCCCCTTGGTACAGGGCTCCCGTGCAGCTCGGGGCCGGGCCGATACCGGGTACAACGAATTGCGAATTCGTTGCGGCTTCTGTGGTGCCGGAAACGGAACTGCAATCCGCGTCGATCGTCAATGGAATGGCTCCGCAGGGATCGTCGTTCGGGGGTGGGGTCGTACTGATACAAGTGATGACCACTTCCAGATCAGTGGGGTTCTGATAAATGGTCCCGAAGGATGTATTGAAAATATAGATACGGTAAGTGGTGGTTGTAGCTGGAATGAAGCTGACAACTGATGGCCCCGAGTCATTTCCGCACCCATCATCATCGCACGTGATAACGCCTGGAATGGTGGTATTTGTCGTAATGAAGAGAAGAGTATTACCAGGATTATTGCAAAGCGAGATCTCATATCGATTGCCAGCGATGCCCCAGATGCGTCCAAAGGTCATTGCATTCAGCGCAACCGGAAGCGATGCATCGCATGTGCCATGTGTGACCGCCGTGGTGAGCGTTGTGCCCGTCATGCTCGGAAATGTTCCACCTGAACAAGCATTGCAATCAGGACTTTGCTGAGCGATCACTACGGAGATCGCAAGGAAGATGGAACAGATAAGAAAGATGGCTCGCGTGCTCGGCATATCCCAAAGACGAAAAGGCCACCGATCGGTGGCCTTTTCATTGAAAGTTCGCAGATATTACTGCTTCACGAAACGCTGTATGCCCAGCGAAGAACCATCGTTATCGACCACTTCGATCAGGTAACTTCCTTGATCGAGCTTATCGATCGGCAGCTCGAACTGGTTCTTGCCACTGGTAGTGAGGATGCTCTTCTCGCTCACCAAGCGGCCGCTAGCATCCATGATCCGCCAGCGCATGTTGCTTTCCTGCTCCACATCGAAGGTGATCCATATGGTTTGATCGGCAGGGTTGGGGAAGACATCCAATGTGGTACCGGATCTGAACATCACCGGCACGCTATGCGTATGGGATGCATTCTCCATCAGGTCCACTTGCTGCAACCTGTAGTAGGAGAGTCCTGAAAGTGGTGACTCGTCCTTGAATGTGTAGTTGATGGTCTGGGTAGAGAACTGTGCGGCATCCACACGACCGATCACGGAATAATTCTCACCATCGGATGAGCGCTCCACATTGTAATGGGATGTACCTGTTTCCGTAGCGGTGCTCCAGAGAACATCCACATGCTTCGCCCCGGCCTTGGCATCGAAGCTGAGCAACTCGATCGGGAGTGGCTCGCAACCGGTACTTGCAACGGAACCAGGAGGAGGCAACGGAGTTCCTGCGATCGGACAATCACTTGCAAGCGGAACAAAGTTCGCCGGGGGCGTTTTCCATTGAAGCTGGAATTGCTGACCGGAACCACTCCAGTTGTTCACGAAGATCATGAAGACATCACCGGGATTCACAACCATGTGGCGGGCCATATTCCCACCACCGCCGTACTGGTAGTAGGGCAGGCTGTTATTGAATGCCAGACCCTTGATGGTCGGGGTTGAAAGCGATGCCCAATTACAACGGTAGGGTAACTGGGTTATTGGACAGATGGTTCCGGCAGTGGAACCGGGAGGATATGGTCCCCACACCACAAAGTCAAAGATGTTGTTGCCGCCGCCACCGCAACCCACCTGGTTACCGCCAACTATATCGAATGCAGCAGGAGAACATGGTATGGTGGAAGCACCGAATTGAATGACCATCCAGCGTCCCATCTGTTCGCCGGCCATGCAGGCTGCATTGGATGGATTGATCTCGCCGGAGACCGATCCTGGCTGATACGGTGAACAAGGCACAACATTTCCAGGCCCGCAGATGGTGACCGCGCCCATGCAATCACCCGATGGTGCAGGCGGTGGATTACATGAGACGGTACTGTTCACGACCATTCCTGTAGCCGGTGGCGCGGAAGTGGAATAAACAGGCGTTCCATATTGAGTGATCATATAGGAGTTCTGTCCTTGGTTGGCACCGGCCGCTGTATAGCTCACAGTGAACACCTGGCCCACGTTTGCACCAATGCTGATGGAAGCTTGTGATCCAAGAACAGTGTAATTGTTGCAAACACCGCCAATGCAAATGGTGACATAACTGCCTCCCCAACCATCACCACCGGTATCACCCATGGTCAGCACATAGTAACAATTGCCGGGTGGATTGTCCGTCCGGCGGGCGCAAATGCTGAACGTGCCGTCATTGCCCGTCTGTCTCCATACGCGGATGTAGAGCGTGGAGCCCGGTACCTGACCCGTGATGGATGTATAGGGCATCAACGTATTGCCCGCACCTTGTTGACTTCCGTTCATTGTGCAGCCTTGGGGTGCAGGTATCTGCTGCAGCAACATATTATTGGTGGCACACGAACCGGAGAGTACACGGTATACGGCCATTGCCACATCATTCATGGATCCGGCAAGCATATCCAATTGCACAACACCGTTCGGCGGTACCGTAACAGTGAACCATACGTCATTCTGAACGGGCGCTCCGCATGTTGGATTAGGAACACCGTTCGCGACCGTACCCGGTGGATTCGTTCCAGTGACCGTGGCAGAGAGATTGGCGAACGTTTGCATCAGACAGCCGTAGTTCAACGCCAACGGTATGGCACCGCATGGGTCATCATTGGCCGGAGCCTGGTTCAGCACCGCACAGATCTCATAAGATCCGAACCAGGGCTGGGTACCCCATACACGCACGTAGATGGTTTCACCCGCATTGAGCAGCGTAGGGCTGATATTCGCGCTATTGATATCGCCTGTGGCATTGCATGCACCCGCTATCTGGGAGAGGTTGGCCGGCGCACATGGATTCGTGGTCAAGCGGTACCAGGCCATACCCAAAGCAACCGGTGCGTTGGGGCTGGAATTCACTGTGATCCCTGTCCAGTTACCAGGAAGTGGGTTCGGCACCGTGAACGTGAACCATACGTCATTGAACGTTGGCCCGCCACATGAAGGGTTGGTGACAGTGGAAGGCGTGGCGTTCTCAAAGATGTATTGTGTCGGCTGGCACGATGTATTCAACGGCAATGCGATCGCTGAGCAGGGGTTGTCGTTGATGGGACGCTGCGCCTCGAAAGCACACAATTCATAGGTGCCATTTTCATTACCGTTCCGCTCCCAATAACGTATGTACACGGTCTGACCAACGCCTAGACCGGCAGCGAACGCATCGAACACGGTCGCTGGTTGTGAAGTTGGGCTTGTGAGGCCGGAGGTTATGCAACCGTTCGGTAACGCCGTGAATCCTGTATAGCTTGAACAGTTCGTGGTTGTATAGAGCTGGAAGGCGCCTGCACAAATGGTAGCTTCCTGGCTTTGGATGCCGATGAGACCTGATGCAGGAACTTGAACACTGTACCAGAGATCGGCACCTTGGTACAGGGCGCCTGTGCAGGACGGCGGTGGTATTGGACCGATACCGACCGGTGCAGCAGCACCAGAGTTGGTGGCGGCTTGATTATCTCCGAAGACCTCCACACAGTTACTACCATTTATCGGGAGGGGAATTGCTCCGCATGGATTGTCATTGGGGGGAGGCGTGAGCGTGATGCATGTGATCAAGACCTCCATGTTCGTTCCTGCAGGATAAACCGTTCCGAAAGCGGTATTGAATACGTAGATCCTGTAAGTTGTGGTGGCCGCCGGCACGAAGGAGATGGAAGAAGGCCCGGCAGGTATTCCGCAACCATTATCATCACATGTGATCACACCGGGAATGGTCGTGTTCGTGGTGATATAAAGGACCGTGTTCGCGGTATTGTTGCACAGTGAGATGTTGTAACGGTTCCCAGCTATACCCCACATACGGCCGAAGCGGTTCACATCAAGCGTATGGGGTATCGATTGATCACACGCACCATGGGTCGCTGAAGTGGTGAGCGTGGTGCCGAGCATGCTCGGGAAGGTTCCACCAGGACAGCTGGAACAATCGGGGTTCTGTTGCGCAAGGGCCGTCCCATACGGGCCGGCCAACAGTAGGAACAAAAAGAGCTTTCGGAGTAGAGCTGTTCTCATGGTCTTACTGTTATTGATCTTCACTGCGTAAAGGAAGTACGATCTGGTCATCGGGGTGTGCGGCGTTCCATTCGGTCACTGCGTTCTCATAGCGCGCCCGATCGGCGGGCTCATCACCGGTGAGCACGAACAGCGGACGACCATCCGGCGTGGTATAGACCGGTTGTTGCGGAACTATCACCGGCACTTCAGCGCGCAGGCTGATGCCGTGTTGTGCAATGGCATCGCGCAGGTCCTGCTCGGTGATCTGTGGGTTCACATTGAATTGAATGATCGTCGGGTCATCAAAATGATCATAGACCACCCCGTTCGGATCGATATTGTGCACCACCTCATGAAGGGTGCGAAGCCCCATCATGTCCAATGGTGCTTCTGTCTGCAGATAACGTATCGCCGTGTCCTGTGCGATCAATTGAAGAGCACCGCCGAACAGCAGTGCCAGCATAAGAGAAATTTTCCTTTTCATGAGGTCCCCTGTTTTCTCCTGAACTTCAAATATAACGACGTTCGCCATCAATGTACACCCGATCGGATCCGTATGTCAAAGTGAACGAAAATGGCAACGGTTGCTTAGGAGACGGATGATCTTGTAAAAGGTGGCCTCCCTGTTGAAAATATCGATCCCGTCCCAACAAATTGTCGTTCAACCCGCATGAGGCGTTGCTGCATCACGTCCGCCATGTACGGGGAGCAAAGAAAACGCCCCGAAGGATCCCAAGAATGGACTCCATCGGGGCGTGAAAACAGGTCAACTAGAATTTCACGAAACGTGCCGTACCGAAGTGGCTTCCGTCACCACCTGTGAGATCCAGCAGATAACTGCCGTCGTCAAGTCCCGCGATCGCGATCACGTTCACATTGCGACCGCTGTCTGCGGTGAAGCGTCCTTGTTGCACCAACCGGCCGCTCATGTCAGTGATCTTCCATTCCAGGGCTGCCTCCGTGCCGGTGATGAATTCGGCCCAGAGTTCATCCTTTGCGGGGTTCGGATACACCTCCAGCACTGCCGTATTGCGCATCATGACAGGTACCGCATGCGTGTTCACGGCGGCACCCATTACATCCACCTGGCGCAGGCGGTAGTAAGAAAGGCCGTTCAATGGTTGTTCATCCAGGAACCGGTAATTGCTGGTGATGTTGCTGTTGCCTGCGGCGTTCACCCGGCCGATGGTCTCGAAGTTCTCTCCATCGGCTGAGCGTTCCACATCATACCATGCCGAATTCTGTTCAGATGCCGTGGCCCAATCCACCTGAACATTCTTGCCAACTGCTTCAGCAGTGAACTCCATCAGTTCGATCGGTAGAATGATACAATCCACCAGTGCCGTGCCTGTCCAGGACATATTGAATTGCACACCGTTCATGGAGAAATTGTCGATGTAGAGCAGATATACCTGTCCTACCAAAGCATCCAGATGGCGAACGAATCCCGATCCGCCAGCTCCCTCGGATGTTGGTAAAGCCGCGTTCACCGCAAGTCCGGTAGGTCCAGCACAGCACGCATAAGTGCACCGGGTGGGAGGAGAGGTTGGCGGACAGATGTTACCCAGGTTCGATCCTTGTGGATAGGGTCCCCAAACGGCCAGATCATAGTCGGCACCAGCCACCGGAGTTACGGTGAAGCCCAATGTTCCTGCTTGTGACACGGTGAATGTGTACCAGAGTCCCTGGCGTTCGTTGGATACGAGACATCCCCTGTTCGAAGCGTTCAGATCCTGTACGCCACCGGTGTTCTGCGGATTCTGGTTCACCTGCGGTATCTGGCTGCAAAGCGTGGTGGCACCCAGGCAATCGCTCGGTGGAGCAGGCGGCGGATCGCAGGTCACCGTGGCCGAATAGACCAGCCCCTGGTTCGGCGGTGCGTTGGCCACGAATACGGGATTTCCGTACTGGGTCAACACATAGCTGATCTGGTTCTGGAAGCCACCGGCCGCAGTGTAGCTGATGGTCATGGGCTGCCCGATGTTGGCACCGATGTTCACCGTGGCATTGGCACCGTTCACCGTGTAGTTGGAGCAGTTGCCGGCCACGCAAACGGTCACAAAACTGCCACCCCAACCATCACCGGCAGCATCGGACATTTGCAGGGTATAGTAGCAATCACCAGGAGGCGGATCGGTACGCCGTGCGCAGATATTGAACGTACCATCTGCAGCCGTTGTGGTCTCACGCCATACGCGGATGTAAACCGTGCTTCCGGGGGGTTGGCCGGTAACGTTCAAATAAGGCATTTGTGCCGATCCCTGCTGGCTGCCACCAGTGGCGCAAGCCCCGGCCACTTGTTGCAACGCCAGATTGTTGGTGGCGCAGGAACCGGATAATACGCGGTACACGGCCATTCCGCCATTGATCATGGAACCGGCCTGTGTATCGAATTGCAGGATCCCGTTCGGTGGTACAACGGCAGTGAACCACACATCAGCGTACGTAGGATTGCCACAGGTAGGATTGGGCACGCTCAAGGCGCCTGGCGGTGCGGTGGTGGTCTGCGTGGCGGCCTCGTTCGTATAGGGTGAAAGGATGCACCCGTAGTTCGCTGTGAGTGGATATGCTCCACAGGGATCATCGTTAGGTGGATTCTGGTTCACGAAGGCGCAGATCTGGAAAGTTCCCACCCAAGGTGTTTCACTCCAGATGCGTACATAGATCGTTTCCCCTGCCACAAGAGGTGCGGTGGCAGTGCTATTGATCCGCGGCATCAGGTTGGCCCCGGTCTGGTTCTGGTTGCAACCGATCTGGGTCAATGTGCCAGGCCCACAAAGGCTTCCGCCCGTAAGGCGATACCAGGCCATGGCCATGTTGTTCAATGATCCAGCGATGGAATTCACAGTGATGCCCGTTGGAGGAACAGGGTTTGGTACCTGGAAGCTGAACCACATGTCATTGCCGGGAGGCCCGCCACCGCAAGTACCGTAGGCTGCCGTCATGTTGGC
>JAEZAU010000166.1 GCA_023430325.1 Bacteroidota bacterium
TTCAAATTCCTTCTTGGGCAATTGAAGCTCCTGATCGCTCACGAAGACCAGCACGCGTTCCAGATCCACCTTCACGCCATTGGATTCAAGGATCCTTTCTTCAGGCCGTTCACCTCCGCTGCGTTTCAACAGGGCCTTCACTTTACTGACGAAGACTTTCGGCCGAACGGGTTTGGTGATATAGTCATCGGCCCCGGCGTCGTAAGCCGCGATCTGCGAATAATCCTCGCCACGAGCGGTGAGGAACACGATCAACGTATCCTGCAAACCCGGGGTCTGGCGAAGCTGGCTGCATACTTCAATACCATCCATGCCTGGCATCATGATATCCAGAACGATCAGGTCAGGATGGTCTGCTTTTGCGCTCTTTATGGCGTCCTTCCCGTTCAGGGCGGTGTACACCTGGTACCCTTCCCGCTCCAGATTGTATTTCAAAAGATCAACGATATCCTGTTCATCATCCACCAAAAGAACCTTTGGGGCCATCATGCCGGCTGTCAGATCATTCATCGCTGCAAAGTTGGGAACGAAGGCTGAACAGGATGTTAAGCACCGGTCAAATGTAGGTTAGCAGAATGCGCTGACCGGGCATACTGGTTGGCAGGTACAATGCTATTTTAGCCCCGTATTGCGGGAGTAGCTCAGTTGGTAGAGCATCAGCTTCCCAAGCTGAGGGTCGCGGGTTCGAGTCCCGTTTCCCGCTCGAAAGGCCCGGGTCATCACCGGGCCTTTTCACATCCCTTCGTTGATGCATTGGCCGCCGCCGATCGATGAGCGATCATGGGCCGGTATTACTTCGGCCATTGCATGAAGAAGCAGAAGCCGGTGTTGCGTGTGGCGGAACTGTTCGCAGGGGTGGGCGGTTTCCGCATCGGGCTGGAAAGAGCCGGTGGTTTCCAGGTCGTCTTCAGCAACCAATGGGAGCCGGGGCGCAAGAAACAGCATGCCTCAGATGTGTATGTCTCGCGATTCGGGGCCGATCATCATTTTAACGCCGATATCTCTTCCATTCCGGTGGATTCCATACCGGACCACGATGTGCTCGTTGGTGGATTTCCTTGCCAGGATTATTCTGTGGCCAGTACCTTGAAGAACAGCAGGGGCCTCGTTGGAAAAAAGGGCGTGCTCTGGTGGCAGATCCACCGCATTCTTCGCGAGAAGGAGGAGAAGCCGAAATTCCTGATATTGGAAAATGTCGACCGGCTACTGGGGTCTCCTGTGGGCCAGCGTGGGCGCGATCTGGCGGTGATGCTCCGTTCGCTCGATCAATTGGGCTATGCGTTGGAATGGCGGGTGATCAATGCCGCAGATTATGGTATGCCCCAGCGCAGGCGCCGTGTGTTCCTGTTGGGATATCATGAAAGCACCGATCTCTTCCAGGCGCTGAAAGCCGCTGCGCCGGAAGCCTGGATCGCCGGTGATGGGCCACTTGGATCGGCCTTCCCGTGCGGATCTGCGAACGGAGGCATCAAGACCTTCAGCATCGCAAAAGACCTGGATGAACTGACCCGGAAATTCGGCGCGCGCACAGGACCATCGCCGTTCCAGAACAGCGGTATCATGATCGGCGGAAAGGTCTTTACCTGCCGCATGGAACCGCAGTATTTCGGCCCCGTCATCACCCTTGGTGAACTTCTTCAACCGGAAAAGGAAGTGCCGCCAGCATTCTTCATTCCGAAAAAGGAAATCTCCAAGTGGAAGTACTTGAAAGGAGCGAAGAAAGAACCACGGACCGTGAGCGGGAATGGTCACGTTTACAACTACTCCGAAGGCGCCATGGCCTTTCCCGATCCGCTGGACAGGCCCAGCCGGACGATCATTACCGGTGAAGGCGGCCGATCGCCTTCGCGTTTCAAGCATGTGGTATCCACCGATGGTATCCGTTTCCGCCGTTTGACACCGATCGAGCTGGAAAGATTGAACATGTTCCCCGATGGGCATACGGCAGGAGCAAGTGACAGCTGGCGCGCGTTCTTCATGGGCAATGCCCTGGTGGTGGGCATCGTGGAAAGGATAGGCCGCCAGTTGCAGAAGGCGATCGCCGAGGGATGAACTAGAACCACCTTTCGATCGTTCTATGATGCATGATCTTCAAGTTGATGCTGCCCGGGGTGGCGATCTTTGTACCCGCATTCCTGTTCTCCTGTAATAATGGAACGGCAGGTCATGCGATCAACGAAGACGCCACGATCATGCAGGTGACAGATGAAGGAATGGGAACGGTGACGCTGGGTGCAGGATGTTTCTGGTGCGTGGAGGCTGTGTTCCTTGAATTGAAAGGCGTTCGATCGGTCACCTCGGGATATATGGGCGGTCACGTAAAGAACCCCAGTTACCGCGAAGTCTGCAATGGCACTACGGGACATGCCGAAGTTGCACAGATCGTATTCGATCCGAAAGAGATCTCTTTCGATGCCATCCTTGAGGTCTTTTGGAAGACCCATGATCCCACCACACTGAACCGCCAGGGAGCAGACGTGGGCACCCAATATCGATCGGCCATCTTCTATCATACGGAAGAACAGAAGGCGATCGCTGAACATTACAAGAAGAAGTTGGATGAGAGCGGTGCCTTCAGGGCGCCGATCGTAACGGAGATAACACCGGCTTCCACCTTCTATAAGGCGGAGGACTATCACCAGAATTATTTCGCTGAGAACCAGAATGCTGGTTACTGCCGGATGGTGATACAGCCGAAGCTGGAGAAATTCCGCACGGTCTTTGCCGACCGGCTGAAAGATCGTTGAAGGTACTTGGTTACCTTGCCAGCGATCGCAGGGATCCAAACACCTGAACACCTTACCGATGCAGATATATCGCCTCTTGAGCGCAGGGATCCTCCTGCCACTTGCCATCGCGCTTCACGCGCAGGAGTATGACGGAATGGAGCTGGTGCGCAACGGCAGCTTCGAAAATGTAACGAAGTCCCCGAGCACTTATGATCAGATCTACCTGGCTGAAGGCTGGAAGAACGCGACGCTGGCCCCCTGCGAGCTGTTCGATCCGAAGGCATCCGTAAAGACAGTGGGTATTCCGGTGAATGATTATGGCAACATAGCACCGCATGAGGGTGAGCGCTATGCCGGTATCGTGGGTTGGAAGGATGATGTACGCCTGAACATGGATGCCGTGGACCAGGAGGACACTTTCAAGCCCGGCTGGAATTCATATTCCGAATATTTGATGGGCGAATTGATCCAACCACTGCAGAAAGGCCAATGGTATGAGATCACATTCCAGGTGGCGCTGGCCCAGAACAGCGATCGAACGATCCTTGGGATCGGCGCCTATTGCTGGAAAGATCCGCAGCCGTACAAGAACCGCAAGTTCATGGAAGAGGTACCTGATGTCTTTCTGGACCAGTTCATCGAAGAAAAAGGCAAATGGGTTGAAGTGAAAGGCAGCTTCAAGGCTCGTGGTAATGAAACGGCCATCGTGGTCGGTGTGTTTCCATACGTAGGTCTGGAATCGAAGAAGATCGTGGAGGGCCATGATAATCGATATGCCTACTACTACATCGACTCCATCTCCATGAAGAGAGTGCCCGAGCCGTAAGGTACCTTTGCGCCAGCATGGCGGCAGGAAGATCCAAGTTCTACAGCATCTTCAATTTCAAATGTCCGCATTGTCATGAAGGCGAGTTCTTCGTGGATCGGAACCCGTATCATCTGGCACGCATCGGGGACATTCTGGATGTCTGCCCTGTCTGCAAGCGGCGCTATTCACCTGAACCTGGTTTCTATTTCGGTGCCATGTACGTGGCCTATGGGCTGGGCGTGGCGCTCTTCGTCTCGATCTATATCGCTACGGCGGTCCTCTATCCGGCGGCACCGATGTGGCTGTACATCGTATTGATCTTTGCGGGATTGATCTTTCTGGGGCCCTACATGTACGCGCTTTCCAAGACGATATGGGCCAACCTTTTCTTCAATTACAAAGGTGTGGAGCCTACTCAGAAGGAGCGGGAGTACGAAAGGTCACGTCAATGAACGATCCGTCCATGATCGCTACCTTCACCGCAGAAGCCATGGCTCAGAGTGCTACCACGTACAAGCTGCTCGATGGAAAAGCAGCTTCTGCTGTCATTCGTGACCAGATCAAGCTCAATACGGAGGCTCTGAAGACCCGGCTGGGCCGTGCGCCACACCTTGTGGCCGTGCTGGTGGGCCATGATGGTGCAAGCCGCACCTATGTGGAGAACAAGGTGAAAGCCTGCGAAAAGGTGGGTTTCAAAAGCACCTTGATCCATCGCGACGGATCCATTTCTGAACAGGACCTCCTGGAGGTGGTGAACGGGTTGAACAATGATCCCGAAGTTGATGGGTTCATCGTACAATTACCATTGCCCGATCATATCAACGCAGAGCAGGTCACCCTGGCCATCGATCCGAAGAAGGATGTGGACGGCTTTCATCCGTTGAACGTGGGCCGCATGGCCATCGGCTTGCCGTGTTTCCTTCCGGCCACGCCCAATGGCATCCTCGAACTTCTCAAGCATTACGGCGTCCGTACATCGGGCAAGCATTGCGTGGTCGTAGGGCGAAGCAATATCGTTGGCCGGCCCATGAGCATCCTGATGGGTCGCAATGAGGAACCAGGCAATTGCACTGTAACGCTCGCACACAGCCGCACCCGCGATCTTTCATCGATCACAAGACAGGCCGATATTCTGATCGTTGCGATCGGAAGACCGAATTTCATCACCGGTGATATGGTGAAGGAGGATGCGATCATCATCGATGTAGGCATTCACCGGATCGAAGATATTACACGCCCGCACGGCTACCGGATCACCGGCGATGTAGATCTGGTCTCTGTGGGAAAGAAATGTTCCATGCTAACGCCGGTACCAGGCGGGGTGGGACCGATGACCATCACCAGCCTGTTACAGAACACGTTGAAAGCGGCTGAGTTGAATTGCTCCTAGGTCCGCATCATTCCACGCTCAGAACGCAGTTTCTTCCGTTCCTTCCACCAGTGGTTGATCCTAAACACCACGGCCACAAGCGCCAGAACGAGAAGCAGATGGACCATGACGCCAAGAACGGCTGCGAAAAGCATTCCCGCCACCCACAACACCAACAGCAACAAGATCAGGAAATTCAATGTGCGGCCCATAAGGATCGTTACTGCATCATTCATGCCGTGCCGGAAGATGAAGTTCGTATGAAATGAAATTCCACGCCTGAGAGCTGGTCTCATGCATATACCTTTGGCCGCTCTTCCGACCCCATGAACATCATCGTCCTCTCGCGGGACAGTAAGCTCTACTCCACCAGACGATTAGTGGAGGCATGTGAAACACGTGGCCATACCTGCAAAGTGGTGAACCATGTGAAATGCGACATCCTTATCGAAAAGCGGAATCCGCAGGTGATCTACGGGGGCCAAATGCTGGAGAACATTGATGCGGTCATTCCACGGATCGGGGCCAGTGTCACTTTCTTCGGTACCGCGGTGGTGCGCCAGTTCGAAATGATGAAGGTGTTCACCACCACCGAAAGTCAGGCGCTGGTGCGCAGCCGGGACAAACTTCGCAGCATGCAGATCCTCACCCGCAGCGGCGTAGGTATTCCCAAAACGGTCTTTACCAACTACAGCAAGGACGTGGCCAATGTGGTGGACAATGTGGGTGGCGCTCCCTGCATCATCAAATTGCTCGAAGGCACGCAGGGTTTGGGTGTGGTGCTGGCTGAAACGAAGAAGGCTGCGGTAGCCGTCTGCGAGGCGTTCAATAGCCTGAAGGCGCGCGTGATCGTGCAGGAGTTCATCAAGGAAAGCCGCGGGATAGATATACGTGCATTCGTTGTGGATGGCCGTGTGGTGGGCGCCATGAAAAGGACCGGAAAGGAGGGGGAATTCCGCAGTAATCTGCATCGTGGCGGAACAGCGCAACTCATCGAACTCTCACACGAAGAAGAAGTGACGGCGATAAAGGCGGCGAAAGCACTGGGCCTTCACGTGGCCGGTGTGGATATGCTGCAGAGCGATCGAGGGCCACTGGTCATCGAAGTGAATTCAAGTCCGGGCCTTGAAGGGATAGAAGGAGCCACCAAACAGGATATCGCAGGGGAGATCGTGAAGTTCATCGAGCGGAACGTGTGATCTCCTTTACCGATCTGAAATGTAGATCGGTCAGCAGATAAACATCCTCTTCAGGAAAAGCTTCGATCGTATCGCATCGCGAAGCGTCCAATTCCTGCAACTCCGGTCTGTAGTACGCCGTGGAAAGGGGCCGGCCCAGGTGAATGTAGAATTGCGCGTTGTGGTCCACACTATGATCGCCGCCTGGTTTCGTGAGGAGCTGTACATGGGGGAATACCCCACGTGAGGCATAATACCGGGTTGCCGCTCGGAAAGGCCAGGAATGATCCACTGTAACGAACCGATCTTCCCTTCTTCCTATCGTCTCAAGATCCGTCAAGATCCCTTTAGTATGCGCTTCGAAATCCCACAGATCCGTCTTATGGAAATTCACACTCATGGCCAGATTGATCACGAAACACGAAACGATCGAGATCCCGATAACTTTTTTGAACCTCCCGGCCGGAATTTCCTGTACAGAAGAGGCGAGGAGAATGATAATGATCGGATAGAGGTAGAGCGCGCCCCGGTCAATGACGTAACGTGTGCCAAAAAGTTGATGCTGAATTTCGATCGAGAGCAGGCAGATGATCAGCATGCACAGCATGAGAGATGGAATGGAAAGCACGCGGCGGTCACGCCGGATCGCTGCGATCGCAAGTGCGATCAATAGGACAACGAAGATCAACAAGACCATCTGTACAACACCACGGTCATGAGCCGTGTACATGCCATGGTCCACCAGAGACATCATTGTATCCTGGAAGATGCCGTTTTTTCCGCCGTAATAGAAAGCGTCCAGAGCAAGCATTTTCCTTATCGGTATAAGAAGTATCGATGCCAGAATGATGGCGATCGCACCAACACCAAGGAACACGCGTCCGATCTTCTCCCGATCGGAAATGAAGGTGATCAGCATGATGAGCGCGATCAACGTTAGAAGATAAGTGAGCTGCGTGAGATTGGCCAGAGAGGCCAATGCGCCGAGAACCACGCTTAGGTACGCATGCTTAAGCGATCGATGCCTCGAGAACGACAGGAAGTAGTGAAGCGATCCCAACTGCAACGCGAAGGACATACCATAACCGCGAGCAAGACTGAAGAAGTCCAGCAGGAACGGGTTGGCGATCAATAGGAAGAACACCAGCACCTTCATCCATCCTGAGAAGAGTGAACTTGAGATCCTCTGGGCGAAATGCAGATAAAGCAGAAAGGAGAGCACATTGGGCAGTCGCGCCAGGATCTCAGATCGGTCATTGACGAACCAGAACAGGATCTTCAGTATGAGCGTGTGGAGCAAATGGTTGTTCGCATCACAGGGCTCGCAACTGAAGATCCCACGTATGGTATTTGGAACGAAATCCAGGATGGTCCAGGCCTCATCATAAGTTATGGAAAGCACTGCAGCACGATAGCCCACATAGCTGAAGGCCATGACCGCAAGGGCCGCATTCACCCAGAAATAACGGGGATGCGATCGATGTAAGGACATCTTCAGCCGAGCAGGTTCTTCTTGCTTACATCAACCACGAAACGGTTGCGCAGGAACTTTCTGCCCAGGAGCACCTGATACTTCATGTCGCTCCGATCGAACAGCGTGAATTGCGTGTACGATTCCACTCCATCGAGCGCTACGCGTGTCCGGATCAGGTAACGTCTCGTCGGGATGCCGTTACTGCTGCGTACGGTCACCCTCTTGAACTTGCGGAAGATCTTCGTCTTGCGTTTTCCGCCCATCTGGAAGAGCACCACCAGGTATCGTTCATCGTTCACGCGGCGGATCTTCAGACGCTGGTAATGGAGGGCGCTGCGATAAGCCCCTGTATCGATCTTCGCTTCCACGCGATCGATGCCCAGTGATGGCAGCGAGATATGCTCCAGCCTTCCTATGGTGACCAGTTTTCTTCCCATTCGCCGATCGCAAAGGTGGATCCCGGAAAGCATCGATACCAATTGCCGGCCCATGGGTTTTCCACCATGGAAGTAGTACATCAACGGAAGATCCCCGAACTTTGTGCAGCATTACCATCATGAAAAAGCCGATCCATCTGCTGGCAGCCGCATTGCTCGCCCTTTTGTGCACATCCGATCTCTCCGCACAGAACGTGCGCAGCTATGGCGAACCCATCACTCCGGAGGGTGCGATCAAGACCGAAGAGTTCTATTCGGCGGCGAGCAAACTCACCGCAACGGATACGCTCCATGTGAAACTGGATGCAGAGATCATCACCAGCTGTGTAAAGAAAGGGTGTTGGATGGATGTGAAGCTGCCGAACGACCAGGTGATGAAGGTGAAATTCAAGGACTATGGATTCTTCGTACCCACACAAGGTCTTGAAGGCAAACAAGCGGTATTGAAAGGTTATGTCACCAAGGAAGTGACCGATGTGGCCACCTTGCGGCACTATGCAGAGGATGCAGGAAAGAGCAAGGAGGAGATCGAGAAGATCACCGAGGCCGAAGAAGATCTGTTCTTCCTTGCCGATGGGGTTTTGATCATTTTCTGATCTGGTATCATTCCTGCTTGGACGCGACCCATGTCCGGGTACCGCTTTCTGCTGTTGAACTTCTCACTGTTCTTAACGTTCAACTCTTTCACGCAGACATATCATGGTCTGCAACCCGGCCGTGAGATCGCCATTGGCACTTTGGGCCTGGGCTCGTTGGCAGTAAGCCATTTCGTGATCAAGGAGAAACCGCTGGATACACTGGTCTTTCTTGATGTATCGAGGATCAATGGCTTCGATCGGATCGCGCTCGATCGATGGAGCATTCCGGCACACACCACATCGGATGTTCTGATGTTCGGATCGGTGGCGATATCCCTGGCCGGTGGCGTCATCAACCAGAACGGCCAAGACCTGGAGATACCGATCGCATTGGTGCTTGAAAGCATGTTGGTGAACAGCGGGATCACCTCACTGGTGAAGAATTGGGTGGCACGTCCAAGACCTTACACTTACGGGATCCACCTCCCACCGGGCCAACGACCCAGGAACGGGAACCTGGTCAGCTTCTGGAGTGGCCATACATCAACGGCATCCTCCGCTACCATGGCCACCGCCTTCATGGTGCAGCGATCGCCGGCCTCACAGGATACCAAGACCATTACATGGATCGCTGCCGCCGGACTGCCGCTGGCGGTAGGTTATTATCGCGTGAAGGCAGGCCGCCATTTCCCTACGGATGTGTTGGTCGGTTACTTTTTCGGCGCCCTGGTAGGTTGGGCGGTGCCTTACTTTCACCGCAACGAAGGAACGTGACATGAGCAGGATCGCATTGGCCGTACATGGTGGGGCAGGCACCATCTTGATGGAACAGATGACGCCGGAGAAGGAAAAGGCCTATCGCAGCGCCTTGGAACGTTCTCTTCAGGCGGGCCATACGGTGCTGGCCATGGGTGGTACAGCCTTGGAGGCCGTAGAGAAAGCGGTGCGCGTGCTGGAAGATGACCATCTGTTCAACGCGGGGAAAGGAGCAGTCTTCAATGCCGATGGACAGCATGAGATGGATGCGAGCCTCATGTGCGGACGCACACTTCGCGCAGGGGCCGTGGCCAGTGTTCAGAACGTGCGGAACCCCATTGTGCTGGCAAGGAGGGTGATGGATCGAAGCGATCATGTCCTGATCAGTGGGCTGGGGGCTTTCGAATTCGCCCACAAGCAAAAAGTGGAACTGGAAGATGATCAGTATTTCTTCGATCAATACCGTTATGATCAATGGCGCGAAGCTCAGACCACCGATAGTGTGATGCTCGACCACAGCGAAGGCGGGGAGCACAAGTTCGGTACGGTGGGAGCGGTCGCACTCGATGTACATGGTGATCTTGCCGCGGCCACCAGCACCGGTGGAATGACGAACAAGAAATGGCAGCGCATCGGTGACAGCCCTATCATCGGCGCCGGAACCTACGCCAACAACCTGTCATGCGCCGTCAGTTGCACCGGTCATGGCGAAAGCTTCATTCGTGCAGTGGCCGCCTTCGACGTTCATGCGTTGGTGCATTATAAAGGCCTTACGCTCCAGGAGGCCATCAGAACGGTGGTACATGACAGATTACCTCCCTTGCGGGGCGATGGTGGAATGATCGCGGTAGGCAGGGAAGGGGAGGTGGTGCTGGATATGAATTGCAGCGGAATGTATCGGGGTTGGCTGGAACCTGATGGAAGCCTCCGCACCGCGATATTCAAGGATTAGAGCTTGCTCGGCGGCGCCGGTGTGCCAGGTCTTTTCCGCATGAAGAACCGCCTTTTTTCCTCCTTCTCACCATCATAGATCCGCTCTTCGCCGAGAATGAATCCCCAAGGTCTCAGTGAGGGGATCGAATCACAGACGATCTTCAACATACCGGTGATCGGGATCGCCAGGATCATTCCCACCACACCCCAAAGCATGCCTGCCGCCAGCAAAGCGACAAGGCTGGCAAGAGGATTCAAGCTAACGCTCGATCCCACCACATAAGGAGTAATGAAATTGTTCTCAAGGAACTGGGTGATCAGGCACACCCCCAGTGCGGCCGCGGCGTACATGATGGAATCCTTCGTGATCAATGCGATAAGGATCGGCAGCAGGCTTCCGATCAAGACGCCGACATAGGGGATCACGTTCAAAAATGCGATGACAAAACCGAGCAGCACCGCATACTTCAGATCAAGGATCAGAAAGCCGATCGAATTGAGTATCCCCAAGATCAAGATCACGATAAGCACTCCCCTCAAATATTTCCGCGAAAGCACCGATATCTGCACCATGACATCCAGCACCGCACCTTCGCTCGTGGTACCCAGCTGTTGAAAGAAGATGCGGAACTTATCGCGCAATAGAAGAAGGAGGAAAATAAAGATCGGGATCGGGACCACGCTGGCCAGCACGCTTCCCGTGGTGCGGAACAACTGCATGGCAATATTGCCCCCGGCATCGGCCGCTTCTGAAAGTCGCTCGTTGAACCAGCGTGTCTGCTCACGCCGATCGATGTGTGTCCTATCTTCCAGCCAGGTGAGCACTTGTGCGCTTTTGACGCCGAAGGCCTCACGTAATGCGGGGAATTCGGCCGCGAACCGTTTCCCCTGCCAGCCCAGAAAATAGAAGAAGAGCAGAACGATGACCAGGACTATGAAAGTGGCCGTGGCCGCACCAGCCCACCTTGGCGATCCATGCCGCTCCATTTGTTTGGCGATCGGTAGCACCAGGAAGGCCAGCAATCCCGAGATCATCAGCAACAGGAACAGCCCTTTCCCAAAATAAAGCGCGGTCACCGTTAAGATGACCGCGAGCAATACATTCACATAGCGCTGAAGCCCATCGGCCGTGTTCATGGGAGGAAGTATGTTCTAGTACCGGCGTTCGCCCCCCATTTCGGGTTCGGCATAGTGCATACCGTTCCCATGGGCCGCCCGGCGGCTACGAACATAATCCTTTACCCGTTCCCAGGAACGTCTTACCTCACCAAGTACCGAATCAGCGGTCTTGTTACCACCGATCTTTTCGGTTAGGTACGGTGTTGCCGCAGTAAGACCCCACATGATCGCTTTGCCCCAGGGAGTATACTGCTTGGGGCCAAGCATGGATCCTGCCATTGAAGCCAGTGTCTGCGGTCTCTTGTCAAGGAAGGCCATTACGGCTTTCATGGGCCGCCAGGCTCCTATCAGTTCACCGAAGATGTCCCCTACAAGGCCACGGCGGAATTCCTTCTCACCAAGCACCTTCACGTGTTCCTTCAGGTTGAACCGATAACCTTCGCGGGCAGCCTTCAGACGGGCGATCTCTGTGCGCACCTCGTCCATGCTGGTATAGCGTTCAGCCTTTGCCATGGATCGTATTGATGATGTAAAGTGAGATCTTGTCCTTGAGGGTGGTGTTCCATATCACCATGAAGATGGCTCCAAGAAGAATATATACACCTGCGGCGGCAACAAAACCAAGCGCCATGTCCTCAAAGGCATTTCCGAAGGCTATGCCCATGGCCACGCTCAGCAGGATCAGCACGATCATACCGAAGATGATCCCGGTAAGGCCCAGACCGATCCCTCCGGCAATATTGCCGGCCTTCTGGCCGGTCTCCAGGATGGCCAGGTCCTTCTCGGTCTTGATCATTTCGATCACATCCTCCTTCACCACCTCCATGTACAGGCCGATGTCAGGCCGGTCTTCGTGGGGATGTATATACCGCGCATAGCGGCTGTAGTCTGTGCTGGCTGCTTCCATGTGGATCGTTGGTTAAACGCCGCGGCGCATGTCATCGGCCATTTCCGAAGCACGGCGGCCAGCGGTGTTCACTCCATCACGTACTTCATTGCGCACCCGCGAACGCAGATCCTGGCCCTCACGGAAAAGGAAGTGGATGAAATCGTTCACTTCATCACGCGTCATGGAAGCCATATCCACGGCCTTTCCTTTCACGCGGCTCCATTCACGGTGGCCGTTCTCGATCAGCTCATTGAGCTTCTCCTTGGCATTTCCGCCAGCCTCGGCAATATCGTCGCGCAGTTCACGACCCGATTTTGGTGCAAAGAGCACGCCCAGAGCGGCCCCCAGTGCCATGCCGCCGAGAAATCCGATGATCCCGAAGCTGGTACCGTGTTCTTCTTCGTGATAGTTGGTGCTGTCATAGCGTCCGTTCCTCATGGTCTTGGTTATTTATTGATGGATCGATGAAGTTTTCCACTTCGAAGCTAATCACACATCAGGCCGGAGGGAACTGACATCCATCAGGAAGCGGACAACTGAGGCTGCTGTGCGCATCACGCGCGGAGATCGATAAATTGATCTCTCTGCGGAAGGATGCGGCACGAAGCGATGATCCAGGAACCTGAGGGAATGGATTCCACAAACGATGGGAAGGCCCGTCAACGATCGGTCTTCAACCTTCGGCAGTGCCTGGCTGTGCACTTGTACCTCGCAACCATTTACGTTCCATTATGAACGTACCGAACGGAAGAATGGAGGCCAGGCCGATACCGATCACCCGCTCCACCGGCCATTTGAGCACCGTGAACAGCGGCAATGCCGCCACCCAGTACCAGATGAAGAAGATGCCATGGAACCAGCCTGTTACCGTGACGGCCATTGGGAGATCGGCCAGGTATTTCAACGGCATGGCGATGAACAAGAGGACCAGGAAACTGACGCCTTCGGCCAATGCGGCCTTGCGAAAATGAGGAATGATACGACCTGGATCGGCCATGGATCAGTTCACGGCCATCTGGGGCCCGTAAAAGGAACGCTTCTTCACATTATAGAAGTATCCCTTGCTGATGATGTGTACGATCATATGCTCGATGCTGATAGGCCGGCCTTCCTCCACATCGGCGATGTTGGTGTGCTTCATCTCATGACCATCGAAAATGATCACCTGGCCACTACCGATTATCTCCAGATGATCGCCTTGTGATATCACCACGCCGGTATCTTCCCCAAGACCGATCCCGATCGCCGTGGGATTGGCGGCAACAGCCTGCGTCAGGCGGCTGAACCTTCCGCGGGCCACGAAATGAGAATCGATGATCACATCGCTCACCAGGGCAAGACCAGTGGTCATCTTCACTTCACCCTTGAACAATCCGGTGCTGCTGTGACCCTGATAGATCATTGTATTGCTCATGCACATGGCCCCGGCGCTGGTGCCGGCAATGACAAATCCCTCTTCGTTCTGGTACCGGGCCTTCATCACTTCAAGGAAGATCGTACCTCCGAAAATGCTGGTAAGCCTCAGTTGATTTCCACCGCTGATCATGACACCATCAGCACGCCGGAGCTTTTCGGTCATCTCGGGTGTAACGTCCTTGCGATCGCGGATGTCAAGGACGTCCACATTCTCCAATCCCAACTTCCCGAAAGCCTCCACGTAGTTGCGGCCCACCTCTTCGGGAATGCTGCTGGCACTGGTTATAACGGCCAGTTGCTTGTTCTTTCCACCGATCTCATTCACCACACGGCGCAGTATACCGGCTTCTATGAAGTCGTTCCGGAAGACCTTGTCACGATGGCCACCCTCCGGTGCGGAACCCTTATCTTCATTACCGCCGATCGCGATCAGCTTACCCCTTGGTACCATACCTTTTCGTTTCCTCCAGCGAGCACTATCCTTGCAATTCCGTGTGATCGCAGGGCGCAAAACTAGGTCAAGCCTTAGCTGTTCCGGCCATCGCATGAAAAATTGATGAACGATCGGCTGCTCGTATGGCTGCGGGTTTCTCAATATCTTACGATCGCTCGCGGCACCATCATGCAGGGCAATCGGAGAACGTAGAACTATATCCTGAACCAGAACCTCAACAATGCGCATCCTCGAACTGAAAGCCATGCGTGGCCCCAATCATTGGTCGGTGAAACGCCATCAATTGATCGTGATGAGGCTTGATATCGAGGATCTTGAAGAGAGACCTACCGATAAGATACCAGGATTCTTCGAGCGCATGGTACAACTGCTTCCCTCGCTGTACACCCATCGTTGCAGTGAGGATCACGAGGGCGGGTTCTTTGAACGAGTGCAGCGCGGCACATGGATGGGCCATGTGATCGAGCATATCGCCCTGGAGATACAAACGCTGGCCGGAATGGATACCGGCTTCGGCCGCACAAGAAGTACAAGTGAGCCCGGGGTTTATAATGTGGTATTCAGCTATATCGAAGAACCGGTCGGGATCTATGCGGCAAGAGCGTCGGTACGTATCGCCGAAGCCTTGATCACCGGTAAAGCGTACGATCTGGAAAAGGACATCCAGGAGATGCGGGAGATCCGGGAGAACGCGCGTCTGGGACCAAGCACGGCCAGCATCGTGCACGAAGCGGTGGCGCGGGGCATACCGTATCTGCGTTTGAACGGGCAAAGCCTGGTGCAACTCGGCCATGGCGTACACCAGAAGCGGATCCGTGCCACGGTCACCAGCCACACAAGCAACATCGGAGTGGAGATCGCTTGTGACAAGGAGGAGACCAAGCAACTTCTGGAGAGTTACGAGATCCCGGTGCCCAAAGGTCGCGTAGTGCGATTGCAGGAAGGACTGTTGGAAGCGTTGGAAGTAGTGGGTTTTCCCTGTGTCATAAAACCGATCGGAGGTAACCATGGCAGGGGCGCAACGATCGGCATCAAGACCGTGGAAGAAGCGATCGCTGCTCTGGCCAAAGCGAAGGAGATCAGTCGAAGCGCCATAGTGGAACGCTACATCACCGGGCTGGACCACCGGCTGCTGGTCATCAACCATCAGTTCGTCGCAGCGGCAAAACGTACTCCGGCATGTGTCATCGGCGACGGAAAAAGCACCATCAAGCAATTGGTGGAAGAAGTGAACAAGGATCCGCGCCGCGGCTATGGCCATGAGAAGATGCTCACGCAGATCGATATGGATGACCACACCGTAAAGCTTCTCGATCGAAGAGGCTATACTATCGATTCCATTCCGCCGAAGGATGAGGTGGTCTACTTGAAGGCCACGGCGAACCTCAGCACCGGTGGCACGGCCGAGGATGTGACAGAAGTAGTGCATTCGTACAACGTCTTCATGGCCGAACGCATCTCCCGCATCATCGATCTGGACATCTGCGGCATTGATATCATGACCGATGACATCACCAGACCGCTCACCGAGACCGGCGGTGCCGTGCTCGAAGTGAACGCCGCTCCAGGCTTCCGCATGCATCTGGAACCGACTTCAGGCCTTGGACGAAATGTCGCCGAGCCTGTGGTGGACATGCTCTTCCCGCCCGGTGCACCGAGCCGCATTCCCATTATCGCGATCACCGGTACGAACGGAAAAACGACCACCACGCGTTTGATCGCGCATATCATGCGAAGCGTCGGCCACAAGGTCGGCATGACATGCAGCGATGGGGTTTATATCCAGAACAGAATGCTGATGAAAGGCGATTGCACAGGTCCGGCCAGTGCACAATTCGTGCTGAAGGATCCGTTGGTGGACATGGCCGTGCTAGAGACGGCGCGTGGTGGAATGTTGCGGAGCGGACTTGGTTTTGAGCATTGCGATATCGGCATCGTCACCAACGTGGCGGCCGATCACCTTGGCTTGAAGGACATCCACACCCTGGAAGATCTCGCGCATGTGAAAAGCACCGTTCCAAAAAGTGTTCGCCGCGATGGTCACGCGATCTTGAACGCCGATGATGAGCTTGTGATGGCGATGCGTAAACAGTGTGAATGCAAGATCGCGCTGTTCAGCCTGGATGAGAACAATCGGGTGCTGCGCCAGCACTGCAAACTTGGCGGCCTGGCCGCAGTGTACGAGAACGGGTACATCACCATCAGCAAAGGTGATTGGAAACTGCGGATCGAAAAGGCGGTGAACGTGCCGTTGACCTATGGCGGACGCGCGGTCTTCAACATACAGAACGCGTTGCCCGCCGTGCTGGCCGCATATATAAAAGGCGTGAAGATCGAGGAGCTGCGCCAGGCGCTGATCACCTTCGTGCCTTCACCGGCGCAAACGCCCGGCCGTCTCAATCTTTTCCAGTTCCGCGATTTCCAGGTGGTGGTGGATTATGCGCACAACCCGCACGGCTTCGAGGCGCTGGGCAAATTCGTGGCGCGTGTACCTGACTCGCCGAAGATCGGTGTCATAGCCGGCGTTGGCGATCGGCGCGATGAGGATACGATAAACCTCGGAAAGCTGAGTGCAAAAATGTTCGATGAGATCATCATCCGCCAGGATCGCAACTTGCGTGGAAAGAGCGCCGATGAGATCGTGGAACTGCTGGAAAGAGGCATCAAGGAAGTGGACCCGCACAAAAAGTACAAGGTGATCAAGAAGGAAGAGGAAGCCATCCGCCATGCGATCGGAACGGCCCCAAAGGGATCTTTCGTGGTGCTTTGCAGTGATGTGGTGCCTGATGCGCTTGAACTGGTGATGAAGCTTAAGGAGCAGGATGAACAAGTGCCCTTTAGCAAGGAGGATATCCCGAACCGGAACAAGGAATTGGTGGTGTGAGCGAGTACCGGGATCGTTGTTTCTGGGCGAATTCTCGTCCGAGCGTGATCCTTCGCTGCTACTCCTCACTGCGCTGCGGGGTATCCGCTTCGGCCACTTACGCAGATCTCGTTCTTGCCGATAAGATCATTGGTCATCAAAGGAAGATCTGCGTTAGTGGCGCAGCTGGAAAGCCCGGACCGTACGCAGTACGGGAGGACTTGAAAGCGGAGACACGACCCGGCAGGAACCCGCCCAAAGCCCCGCCAATACAGGCATTCCG
>JAEZAU010000015.1 GCA_023430325.1 Bacteroidota bacterium
CCGGAAGAGCTGGTGAAGGTGAAAGGATCCTACACCGCCGAAGCGATGCGCGGGAAGGTGTGATCGTTCCTCATCTATCGGGCGAACTCCCGGCAGGGCGTGGCTGCGCCTGCAAGTCCGCACTCGCAAAGCCTCGCTTGCGGGCTTTACGGCTACGCCACTTACGCAGATCCCCAAATACCCGATAGCCATTGATCAATGACCAATGTTCAAGTTGGAGTATTTCCTTGGTCATCGGGTATTGGATATTCATTGGCTAGTGCGCCAGCCGCGTGACGGATAGAAGCGGAAAGCCCGGACCGCAGGGAGGACTTGCAGCGGATAGCCGGACCCGAAGGCTTTTGCGAAGGGGCACGCCCAAAACATCTACTTTGTGCGCATGCGGCCAATGATCGTGCTCACCACGTTGTTCTTCATGTGGGGGTTCATGACGGTGATGAACGATGTGCTGATCCCGCATCTGAAGGTGGTGTTCACGCTGAGCTATGCTCAGAGCCTGCTGATCCAGTTCTGTTTTTTCGGGGCGTACGGCCTGGGCTCCTTTGTCTACTATCTCTACTCTCGCGGCGGCACCGATCCGATCCTGAAGTTGGGCTATAAACGCGCCAGCATGGCCGGTCTGCTGATAAGTGCAGCGGGTGCAGCGCTGTTCGTACCGGCCACTTATCTCCATTTCTACGGAGCATATCTGATCGCGCTCTTTGTCCTCGGCCTTGGATTCACGTTGCTGCAGATCGCTGCGAATCCGTTCGTTGCTTTGGTGGGTGTGCCCGAGCATGCGAGCGGCAGATTGAACCTGGCCCAGGGCTTCAATTCATTGGGCACCACACTGGCGCCGGTGATCGGTGGCGCCTTGATATTCCAGTTCTTCGCCGGTGACCAGGCCGTGCGCTGGCCGTACTTCTTCTTTGCGTTGCTGCTGCTGGGACAGGTCTTGTGGTTATGGCTGACACCTCTACCCGAACCGGCCGCAATACACATGGAGAACACGAAAGTGGATGCGTGGCGTTCTCCACAGTTGCGCCGCGGCATGCTGGCGATCTTCTTCTACGTGGGCGCAGAGGTCTCGATCGGCAGCCTGCTGATCAGTTTCATCGGTCTGCCACAAATTGCAGCACTTCCGCCCGAAGATGCCGACTCTTTCCTCAGCCTGTACTGGGGCGGCGCCATGATCGGCCGTTTTCTTGGTTCGATCTCATTGGGTGGAAAAGGGACCGGCCTGCAAAGAACGACCTGGATGATCCTGGTGGCGCTGGCACTGGCTGCGCTGATCTATGCGATCAACAGTGGAGATGGACATATCAAGTTGCACCACATGATGATCTTCTTCGCATTTGTGGCAATGAACATCGTGCTGTTACGGATCGCTGGAAAAAGCGTTGGCGTAGCCATGGGACTTTTCTCCCTGGCCGCGTTGCTTCTGGTTACCGGCAGTGTGGTGCAAAGCGGTGAAGCCGCATTGTGGTCGCTCGTAGCGATCGGTCTTTTCAATTCGATCCTCTGGAGCAACATTTTCTCGCTCTCGATCGCCGGTTTGAAGGAAGCCACCGGCCAGGGTTCATCGTTGCTGGTGATGATGATCATTGGTGGCGCCTTCATCCCATTGCTCCAGGGAGGTATCGCGGATACGATCGGAGGTGGGAACGGGCTCCAACTTTCCTTTTTGATACCCGCATTGTGTTATTTGTATCTGGCGTGGTTCGGCTTCATCGGTTCGCGCGCCCCAACTTTGCGATCATGATCTTGGGGATCGATATCGGCGGCACCAGCACGAAGCTCGGGCTTGTGAAGGATGGAAAAGTGGTGCGCCACGGCCGCATACCGACCACAGGGGCCAGTGAGGAGGCATTCGCCGATGCCATAGCGGCGGAAGCACGAAGGCTCAGTGATGGGATCGGAGACTTCACAGCGATCGGCGTGGGTGCGCCCAACGGCAACCAGCACAGCGGCTGCATCGAGCTTTCGGCCAATCTTCCCTGGAAGGGCATCATTCCATTGGCGCAAATGCTCACCGATCGGCTTGGAGAACGATGTGTATTGGGCAATGATGCGAACGCTGCTGCCTTGGGCGAATGGCGCTACGGCTGTGGCCGGGACTGCACCGATCTTCTGGTGGCCACATTGGGGACCGGCCTGGGCAGCGGCTTCATCGTGAACGGCCAACTGCTGATCGGATCATTCGGAAATGCGGGTGAATTGGGCCACATCACTCTTATGATCGATGGTCGCACATGCGGATGCGGAAGAAAAGGTTGCCTGGAGACCTATGTGAACATCAGCGGCATCCGGCAAACGTTCACCGAGCTCGGTGGAAATGCAGAGATCCTGAAGGAAGAAGGTGTACTGCCGATCGCGAAAGCTGCTGAACATGGAGATCCTATCGCGTTGCAGAGCTTCGATATGACCGCGAGATGGCTGGCGATCGGGCTGGCCAATGCGATCGCGATAACCACACCACAACGGATCGTATTGTTCGGCGGCATTGCGCGTAGCGGTGAGCTGTTGATGGGACCTTTGCGGAAGTATTTCGAGCCTTCCATGATGAACGTGTTCCGCGGAAAGGTGGATCTGCGCTTGAGCGAGTTGCCTGAGGATGATGCCGGGATCCTCGGAGCTGCGGCATTATCGACCTTGTAGATAGATCCTTCAAAAGGGACATCTACTTTCACCATTCATTCCGTTACGAGATGCGATCCATTCCATTGTGGTTGTTCTTATTCCCTTATGTCTCGATCGCGCAACAGAACATCGCACGCGAGCTGGTCGATCCATTCATCGGCACCGGCGGCCATGGTCACACTTTTCCGGGGGCCTGTGTGCCGTTCGGCCTCGTGCAACTGAGTCCCGATACGCGTCCCGACGGCACACATGATTGGGATGGAGCTTCCGGGTATCATTTCAGTGACAGCATCATCTACGGTTTCAGCCATACACACCTCAGTGGCACCGGCGTTTCCGATCTCTGCGATGTGTTGGTGATGCCTGTGACCGGCGCGGGTTCCACAGATCCTGGAAATTACCGATCGAGCTTCCGCAAGGAGACCGAAAAAGCGAATGCCGGGTATTACGCTGTTCACCTGGATGGGCCTGATGTGAAAGCCGAATTGACATCGACCGACCGCGCAGGTTTTCACCGATACTCCTATCCTGCCCGATCGGATGCTTCACTGGTGATCGACCTCGAGCACCGCGATCATCTGGAAGGAGGTTCCATCGTGATCATTTCGGACACCGAGATCGTTGGTGAACGCCGATCGAGCTCATGGGCCAGGGATCAACGGTTGTTCTTCTGTATGAAGTTCAACAAACCCTTCAAGCGGAAAAAAGCCGACATGACCGACCAGATCCAGCAATACCACCGCACGAAAGAGATCTTCCGGTTCGGTGATCTTGGTGGAGGACCATTGCTTGTGAAAGTGGGGATCAGCGCCGTAAGCGTAGATGGAGCCCGCGCTAACCTTCAAGCCGAAATTCCACATTGGGACTTCGATCAGGTACGTAACGAAGCTGAACGAAAATGGAATGATGTCTTGAGAAAGATCACGATAGAAGGTGGATCCAAGGAACAGCAGCGCATCTTCTACACAGCCCTCTATCACGCCATGCTGGCCCCGTACATCTTCAATGATGTGGATGGCCAATACCGCGGCATGGATGGCAACATTCATCGCGCCGACCATGATGTTCACACGGTCTTCAGCTTGTGGGACACGTTCCGTACGCTGCATCCGCTCCTGACCATTCTTGAGACCGATCGTACCAACGCCTTCATCAATACCATGCTGCTGCATTACCAGCAACAGGACCGGCTGCCCGTGTGGGAACTATGGGGCAACGAAACGGATTGCATGATCGGTTATCACAGTGTCAGCGTGATCGCTGATGCGTATTTCAAAGGGATCCGTGGTTTCGATGCCGGGCTGGGGTTGGAGGCGATGGTGACCACCGCGAACAGGGATCACTTCGGCCTCGATGCCTACAGGATGCGGGGCTACATCAGCAGCGAGGACGATGCGGAAAGCGTGAGCCGCACCTTGGAATATGCTTACGACGACTGGTGTATCGCGGAATTCGCCACGGCGCTCGGCAGGAAGGAGATCGCGGCGGAATTCCGCGAACGCAGTTACAATTGGGTGAATGTCTTCGATCCTGAAAGCAGATTCTTCCGTGCGCGGCGCAATGGAGGCTTCATCGATCCGTTCGATCCGTACGAGGTGAACTTCCATTACACCGAAGCGAACGCATGGCACTACAACCTCTTCGTTCCGCATCATACGGAAGAGTTCATTGCATTGCTCGGCGGGCGTGATGCGTTGACCGAGCGGCTGGACGATCTCTTCAACGCGAACTCCAACACCACAGGCCGGGATCAGGCCGATATCACCGGGACCATCGGCCAGTACGCGCATGGCAATGAACCCAGCCACAATTCCGCCTGGCTCTACAACATTTCCTCACGGCCGTTCAGTAATGATGTCTACATCCGGAAGATCCTCACAGAACTGTATACGGATAAGCCGGACGGTCTTCCGGGCAATGAGGATTGCGGCCAGATGAGCGCCTGGTACGTCATGAGCGCCCTGGGGATCTATCCACTTACGCCTGGCAGACCCGGATACACCTTGGGCATCCCTTTGTTCGATGCGATACAGATAAACCTTGATCATGGACGAACATTGAAGATCACGAGCAGCGGTGTCTCGCGCGATCATATCGAATCGATCGAATGGAACGGGAAGGAACTCGAGCGTTTCCGATGGATCGATCATGAAAGCCTGATGCAGGGTGGCGAATTGCACTTCGTGCTTGGGCCAAGGACGGGTGCTGCTCCAGCTGATGTACCGACCGAAAGATCCATCCCCTATTCACCGGTGCCGATCATCAATTCGGCGAGCTCATCGTTCAGGGACACGATGACCATTTCCATAACATCGATAGATCCGGAAGCGCAACTGAAATACTCGATCGATGATGGCCGTGCTATGGACTATGCTGCACCTATCCTGGTGGATCGATCCTGTCGGATCACTGCCTACGATCGCGAGAAAAGAGTGGAAGCAAACTTCACGAAGGTCGGGAACGATCTTTCCATACAATTGCTCTCCACGTTTGCTCCGCAATACAATGCCGGAGGTACAAATGCTTTGATCGATGGCCTCCGCGGTGGCAAAGATTTCCGTACGGGCCAGTGGCAGGGGTTCCAAGGACAGGATCTCGTAGTGGAGATCGATCTGGGAAGACTGCGGAAGATCGACCAGATCGGACTTGGCGCATTGCAGGATCAACGCTCCTGGATCTGGTTACCTGCGCAGGTGCAATTCAGCTTCAGCACCAACGGCCGCCAGTGGAGCAGCGAATTTGCCGGACATGATGTGGATCGCCAGCAGCAAGGAACGATCCTTCGTGAGCTCTGGACGCCTTCGTTGAACAAAAGAGCGCGATACATCCGGATCACTGCAACGAATGCCGGGCCCTGTCCGGAATGGCATCCGGGAGCAGGACATCCAGGTTGGATATTCGCTGACGAGGTCCTCTTTCAATTCATGGATCGATAATAAAAAAGCCCGGCTTTCTCGCCGGGCTTTTTTCAATAGATCCCATCCGTTCAGCGCATCACCTGGAAATTCCGGGTGATCACACGCTCGTCATTGATCAATTGGATGATGTACTGGCCATTCTGAAGATCGGCGACGTTCAATTCGTGCATCGATCCGGTGATCCGCTCCCGGGCAACAAGTCGTCCGCTCATATCCATCACCTGCAGGGAAGACCCCGCCATTCCTGCGTCGGTAAGTGAGATCTGCAACCGATCGTTGGCAGGGTTCGGGAAGATGATCAGATCGGTCATACCGAATTCATCCATACCGATCGCTCCGCAGCCAACGTGCCAGGTGAGCGGTACTTCAACATCGCCGTTCTGGCATGAACCGGTCCCATTGGATTTTACGCGAAGCGTCAGCGTATTCATGGGATTGTCCGAGTTCAGATACACACCCGTTAAATTCCCTCCATTATCACCCAGGTAGTAGATGGCCGTATCCACAGGTGAATTGTACAGCACGATGAAGTCTCCGGGAAGCAACTGCCCTGCGGTGAAGTAGAGGCTGATCGGCCCTCCACTGATGGAGCTGTACGTGTACCAACGATCATCATCATTGGTATAACAGAGCGAGTAATTGTCCACCCCGCAACTCTGGATGATGCAATCCTCCCGGGTGTAGATCATAGGCCCCGTCTCATAGGTGCAATTCTGATCAAGGTCAACAACTGTGAAGCTGATGGCCGAATCCACATTGAAGGTCTGGAAGGTGTAAGCCCCCGTGGTTGTGGCGTTCTGACTGGCGTTGCTCGTATTCTCAGTGATCGTATAGCCCAGAGGACCGTTCAATGACGAGATGTTCACGGCAGCTCCATAGGCCAGATGCTCACAATCAGGCACGAACTCATATTCGATACCCGGTGCCAGGCAGCCCACACAGCTCACCTCCCATTCCCAAGGTTCAAAACCGAACCCGCTGGAACAATCCACGCTCCAGTCGGTCATCAATCGCATGTAGATGTACTGGCCTGTGGTGGTCACATCCACAGAGTAGTGCGTTCCGGCAGGGCCAGGACCAAGTTGCATGGTCTGGAAGGTGTCATGATCGAAAAGCACCGGAGCGTTCGAGTCCTGTCCATCATAGATCGTGATCTTATCCCAGGTGTTCGATTCGATAGTACCCTGGTTGAACACCAATCGCACGACGCCGGGAGTGCTCACGGAATAAGCCCATTCCATGGTATCCGGCGAAGTGTAACAGTAGGTCTCCACCAACGGATCGGTTCCGCATACCGGTGTGGGACAGATCGGGTTGATGATCGTGGGGGAAACCACATTGCAAAGGCTGTTCGCATCATTCACCAAGGTGAGTTGTACAGCCTGGCCGGAAGTGAAAGGCCCTACCAAAGTGCTGCCCGTGGATGTTGCGGTGACTACATCGCTGTTCACTGTATTGGTGATCTCGATCTCCTGATCGGATCCCAGCGAGGCGAAGTCAACGTTCACGTAGTACTGGAAATTCTCGCAATCCTGCTGCATGTTGAAAGTGGCCTGCGGAGGCTGGCAATCGAGACACGTCAGGAACCACTCCCACTGCCATGGATTTCCGCCCTGGCAACTGACAGATCCATCAGAGGACATGGTCATGAAGAGGTATCCGCTTGTTGAAGTGACGGCGAGCCCGGCCAGGGAAAGCATGTCGAACCCTGTATGATCGAAGAGGATCGGGGAATTGGCATCCGGACCGTCATAGATCGTAAGGTGATCGAAGGACGATGATTCAATGAACCCGGCCGTGAACTGCAGGTAGAGTGCGCCTCCGGTACCCACCAGTTCATAGATCCAGAACTGGTTGTCCATATCCGCATAGCAGTAGGACTCGGTGACATCGGGTTGACCGCAGGTGACCAGCGTTGGACACATGCCTGAATCAGTAAAATCACCAAGGTTGATGTTGCACAATGCATCGGTCTCATGAGCAAGCATCAGGTTCACTTCATCATTGATGGCGAAAGGACCAAGGTTTGTGAGGCCCAAGCCCACACCGCCGAGTGTCTGGGTGCTTCCGCCGTTCACCGTATAGATCAGATCGATGCTGCTTCCATCACCGATGCTGGTCACATCCACCGCCATGGTGAACTCGTTATTGTCACAATCCTCGATCACATCCACCGATGCCTGCGGCAGGGCACATTGCAGGCACGCCACCTGCCAGTTCCATTCGGTGTGAATGGCGTCTGAACAGCTTCCCCAGCCGTCAGATGCGAAGCTGATGAACAGATCTGGCCCGGTGCTGAAAAAAGTAAGACCGGTAAGATCCAGGTTGGTGGTGGCCGTGTGCTGGAAGATGATCGGGGAACCGGCATCCGGTCCATCGTAAATGACAAAGGTCTCCGACCAGGATGGATCCATCGTTCCGGCCAGGAAATCGATGCGGATGCTGCCGGTGCCAATGCCTTGGAAATGCCATTCCACCATATCACCATTGTCATAGCAATAGCTCATGCTGATCGGAGGCGCTCCGCACATGACCTGGAAGGGACAACCAGCCGCTGGCACCAGATCGGTGAAGATGATATCGCAAGCCGGATCACTGCCATGTATCAAGGTCACGTTCACCACTTCGTCCACATAAAAAGGACCGACCTGCAACACGCCGGCCTGCACATTGTTGTAGGTGGTAATGCTTCCGAAAACATCCGTTTCCACAGTAAGCGATGTGGAGCTGCCCACCGAGGAAATGTCCAGGTCGATGAAGAACTCACCCGTATCACAATCTCCAGAGAACGAGTACCACGCCTGTGGGGGAACGCAACCGACCAGTTTCTGAACGGAGTTGGCGTGGCAGAAGCTGTTAATATCACAGTTCTCGCTCACCGTATAATGTGCGAAAAGGTCCTGAGCATTCGCCGCTTCATAGATCAGGTACGAATAACCCGAGGCGACCACCGGTCCAGTAGCGGATCCTTCACGCAGAGTGATATACCCTTCTTCTGAAATGTTGAACCTGTATGTACTACCCGCTTCTATCCCCGAGAACCAGCTGTACTCACTGAAGAAGATGCAGGTGGAGACAATGGTCTCCATGCCACTGGGATCGGGAATGATCGCCGTGCCCGGAAAAAGGTTCGGGTTGGAACATTGCGCGAAAGCGCCGCCTGTCACCCCTAAGGCTACAGAGAACGCCGTGCTTCTAAGAAAGCGTAATCGTGAAAGCATGCGGTGGTTGTTTTCGGAAGATATGGGCTAAGGTAGCTGGTTTGCAATTTGTTCATACGCCTGTGCGATCAAAGTGTTCAACGATCATTGGTGTTCAATCGGGATGGAACATATGCACCATGAACATCGTATGAATACGCGGTCATGTTAAAAGCAATACGAATCTCCATCACGGTCCTCTTGATCTCTTCAACCTTCGCTGCAACGGCTACAGGCACGAAGGAAGCGGCCGAACGATGCTCCGAACAGATCGCGCAAAGCCGCCACCTGTCATCCCACGATCCAGTGAAGGCCCTGGCGATCGCAAGGAACGCCATCAAACTTGCCGAGACCGCCGGTGATGAACGTCTCGAACTGCAGGCACTGCGCACCCTGGCGCAGGTTGAACTGCGCTTGAACATGGCCAACGAATTCTTGAAGACCACCCTTCAAGCGATCGACGTGGCGGGTGCCGTGGGCGATCCTCGGGAACTTTCCATGGTGCTTCGCGATCTTTCCACGGCGTATGAGATGAACCTGCGCGCCGATCTTGCCGTGGAAGAGGCCAAACGTGCGTTGGCCGCCGTAACTCCACTGAACGATCCGGAAGAAACGGCATTGGCACAGTTGTTCCTCATCCGTACAATGAGCAATGCTGGGGATCTTAACGGAGCTCTGGCCCTTACCGATCAGATGAAGACCACTTGTGCATCCTCGTCCGATCAGCTCTGCGCGGCGAGGGTGGACCTGGCCATCGCCCAGGTGCTTTCACACCAGAAGAAATATCACGATGCCCTGCCCTACATCACCAAAGCTGCAAAACCGATCCTGGAAGTAGGCGGGCCTGGTGAAAAGTTCGATCTTCTGCTCGATCGGATCCGCATTTTCACCGGTATCCAGATGATGCAGGATGCGCGTGAGGCCATCGATCAGGCGCAGGCGCTCTTGAAGGACCTGAATGATGAAAAAAGATCGCTCCAACTCGATGAGTTGAAATATCAATATGCCCTTGGAATGAAGCGGTGGCAGGAGGCGCTGGTACTTCTTCAAAAAATGAAGCGCAACGATGATTCGTTGAAACAGGCACATGTTCATCTTAATATGGCCGGACTTCAGGTCGCACACCAGTTGGAAAGCAAGGAAAGCGACAACATCTCGCTCAGGCGGGTGAATGCTGAGCAGGAAGAGAAGATCCAGTTCCAGCGTACGAACAGCCGGATCCTGATGGCAGCACTTGGTATCATGATCGTGATGGCCACCGCCTTGTTCATTACGCGTCGCAAGGCCATAAGGCTGGCCGGGCGGTTGCGCAGGAAGTCCGAAGTGATCAAACGCCAGCATGCCGAGATCGAGGCCCGTGTACTGGAATTGGAACGCAAGAACGTGCGCCTGGCGGAATGTATCATCAGTGAAGAAGGCAAGGAACTCATCCTCAAAGAGATCCATCACCGGGTGAAGAACAATCTGCAGGTGGTGGAAAGCATGATCAACATACAGATCGGCGACATTCCTGATGTTCGCGTACAGCGTTTGTTGCGCGATGCGCAGGGCCGCATCCGTTCCATGGCGATGGTGCATGAACATATCTACCGCGCCAATGGATCGAACGATATGCCGTTGCGATCACATCTGGAAAAACTCGGCCGAAGTGTACTGGTTGCACATGGCGTTCATGATCGCATCTCCATTCTGGTGGACACATCACTGCCGAACTTTCCTGTTGAAACGCTTCTGCCCTTGAGCTTGCTGGTGAACGAGCTCATGACAAATTCGATAAAACATGCCTTCGGTGAGAACGGCCATGGAAGCATTCGCATGTCAGTGAAGCAGCATGAGATCGGCTATGAGCTGCGATATGGTGATGATGGTACGTGTGTCGGATCGGACGGCGATGCCAGTACACGTTCCTTCGGTCATGAACTGATAACCGTACTCGCCCGTCAGCTGAACGGCAAGGAGAGCTGGGTACGCGGCGCGGGTGTGGCTTTCAGCCTCACTTTCATCCCCGACAAGGAACTGCTGAAAATGGCTTCCTAGGTCATCAGATCTCCACCACCCTGAAAGGGAATTGGTAGCCCGCCTTGTTCAATACCGGCATGGCCACGTTATAGACCTTTGTGCCCCCGGGCAGATCACCTTCCAACCTTCCGATGTGCGCATGCCCGTGGAAGGCGGCGACCACCTTACGACGGGACAGTGGTTCAGCAAGACGGGAACAGCCCAGGAAAGGCCATATTTCCTGGGGTTCACCCTGCACGGTGGTACTGATCGGGGAGTAATGCATCACAGCGACCTTTCTCAGATCGCCGTGCTCCTGGTCCAATCGGGCGAGTGCGCGATCGAGGCGCAATGCTTCATCCACTGCCTCCTGCACGAAGGCTTTCATGGCGCCTTCACCGAAGAAGGAAAGCACATGCGAATCAAACCCCCCACCGAAGCCCTTCACTCCAGCGAAACCCACCCCGTTGACTGTGATGGATTCACCATCGAGGATATGAACGCGTTCGCTCTGGAGGATCTGGCGGATCAGCTTATGTCTGCCTTTTTCGAAATCATGATTACCCAGCACCGCAAGTACCGGCACACTGCATGATCGCAGTTCTTCGCTCAAAAGCTGGGCTTCACCTTCATCTCCGGTATCCGTAAGATCTCCGCAGATCAAGAGCACATCGGCTTTCTGCGATATCTCCTTGAACAGGTCGGCCCACTTCCCCTTGTCGCTTTCTTTCACATGGATGTCGGCGATAGCGGCCACACGCACTTTTCGCTTCTCTTCGGCCATGAGCTACACGGTCTTTATGGTCGTCACCTTGTAATCCCACTCCTTTACGTCAACCGCATATTGGGTTTGATCGATGATCGGTCCGCGGCAGACCTTTTCAAAGGATGGTGGGATATCATATTGCTGACGTGCCCTGTCCAACAATTCTTCGAAAAGCCACTGGGGTATGATATCCCTGTAATCTGAGGGATAGCAGAACTGGAAGGACAGTATGTGCTGGAGGAGCAGGTGCCAGTGGGGATCCATCCGCCTGAGGACAAGCTTCCAATCCATCTGTGTTCCATAACGGAGGATCAGGTGGTTCACATCGGCACCATCGTACCGCTCGCGATTTTGCACGTATATCTTGCACCACAACAGTTCCTCAGCGGGAATGAACTTCACGCGGTGATCGTACATCTCCCCCACTGCCGCCCGTTCCAGCCAGGTATCATCAACACGGCAGATATTGTTCACCGTGTCCCAGATAAGGTCCACGAAGTGATCGCCCTTCTTCACTTTGGCCAGCCACCTTACATCATAAAGCTGTGTCTCATATCCGTGGTCGGCGAAGTGTTTGAGGATCTTCGTATAGTCGTTGGACCGGCAAAAGACATCAAGATCTTTGGTGTCCCGGTAGATGCCCGCGTAATGACGTAGCGCGAAAGCTCCGCCAAGCATGAAATCCGCCCCTGAACTATCCAACAACTCCAGAGCCTCCTTATAGAAGACCCGCGCTTCTTCTTTCTGTTCCGCAGTGCGTTCCATGCACGATGAATAATGATAGGATAGATCTTGGATGGATGATAATGAAAAAGTGTCCCAAGAATGATATCAGTCATGGTCGGTCAAAAGTCATACCACCGCTTTACTGGAACATTGGACCG
>JAEZAU010000193.1 GCA_023430325.1 Bacteroidota bacterium
TCGCCGTTCCTTAAACTGCTGCCGGATATCTTCGTGAGCAATGTTCCAGGTCCTGCACAGCTCGGCCGGCGCGGGCAAGACCCATGCGCTGGTGAAGCACTATCTCGGCCACTGCCTTTCCTCGGGCAACCCTGCCGCCTACCGGCGCGTTCTCGCGCTCACTTTCACCAACAAGGCCGCCGGTGAAATGAAGGAACGGGTGATCCTCTACCTGGAGGAACTGGCCAAAGGTGAGACCGCCGATGTGCGCATGCAGGATCTGATGGAACACCTTACGGCCGAAGCGAAGACCGATGCCGGGACGATCCAACAGCGGGCGGCACTTTGCCTGAAGCACATGCTGCATCATTGGTCCGATGTGGCGATCAGTACCATCGATTCGTTCACGCGGAAAGTGGTGCAGCCGTTCGCGCGTGATCTGCAGCTCGATCATGATCTGCGGATGACCACCGAAGAGGTTCATTACCGAGCTCGGGCAGTGGATGAATTGATCGCGGAAGCTGGCATCGATCCGCGAATAACGACGCTTCTCACCGAAACATGTCTTCAGCTTCTTCACGAAGAGCGTAAATGGGATCCGGAAAAGCCCTTGCTCGAGTTGAGCGGTGAACTTTCCAAGGAAAGCTCCATCGGGCCATTGAAGAAGCTGCGTGAGGTCGATCCAGCCACCATCACCGCACTGGCCGACAAGCTGAGGATACAGGAAGCGGCATTCCGCCGAAAGGTGAACAGCATGGGCGAAGAAGCGCTGGCGCTGATCAAGGATGCAGGAGTATCCATGGAGGACGTGGCCTATGGAAAGGGCGGGATCTACAGCTACTTCAAGAAATTATGCGCTTTCTCCGGAGATTGGGATCCGGCAGGAACGAATTCGCTCAAGACGATCGAGACCGGGAAATGGCATTCCGGCAAAGCTTTGCCACACACCATTTCGGCCTTGAACGGGATCTGCGACCGGCTCGCGGACATCTTTCGTGAAGCGGAGGATTTGCGCGCGAACGAACACAGGCAATTCGTGATACGCCGTGCGATCCTCCGCGAACTGCTTCCTTCCTTCACACTGCATGAACTTGATCTGCGTCTGGAAAAACTGAAGCAGGAGGACGCCGTGGCCTTCTTCAGCGATCTCACACGAAAGGTGGCGGAAGTGGTGAAGGATGAACCTGTTCCGTTCATCTATGAACGTCTCGGCGAGCGGTACGATCATTTCCTGATCGACGAGTTCCAGGATACCAGTCTGCAACAGTGGAATGCGCTTCTTCCACTGATCGATAATGCGCTCGGCACCGGTGGATCGGCCCTTCTGGTGGGTGACGCGAAGCAGGCGATCTACCGCTGGCGGAACGGTGAAGTACGGCTCTTCGTGGAATTGCCGAAACTTTTTGGTCGTGGTAATGATCGCTTTTCGATCGAGCGGGAGCAGACCTTGGAACGCAACTTCATCGAAGGAAAAAAGCTCGCGCACAATCATCGATCGGCCGCCAACATCATTCAATTCAACAACAACCTTTTTGATAGCCTGAAGGATGTTCTTACGCCCGATCTGCGCACTGTCTACAAGGACCATGACCAGTTGGTGAAACGCGAACAGGAAGGTCTGGTGCATGTACAGAAACTGGACAAGGAGTTGAAAGGTGAAGCGCGCACCGAAGCGATGCTCGCCCTCACACTTGAAGCGGTGGAAACTGCGATCGCAGATGGCTTCGCACCCGGCGACATTGCGATCCTTGTGCGCAGCCGCGCGTTCGGAAAGACGATCGCAAGTCATTTGATCGCGAAGAATTATGCGGTGGTCTCACCCGATGGGCTTCAACTATCCGGTGATCCGGTGATCGAGATGCTGATCGATCATCTGCGTTTCCTGCAGAACGAAGATGCTTCCGCAGCGGCGCGGATCTGTTCGTTCCAGGGTCTGCTTCGCTGGAAGGAAGGCGAGCACATCTTTCCGTTCGATGGACATGACGGGCTTCCCGATCCGGTAAGGATCCTACGCCAATGGTTGCGCGATCACGGCGATCCAAGACTCCGCACCACGTTGACCGCGTTGATCGGTGAGCTGGCTATCGCAAGCGGAATAAAGCCTGCTGAGGATGCACAGGTGCTGGCGCTGCAGAATGAAGCGTACGCCTGGTGTACCCAACATGGTCCTGATATCGGTGGATTCATTGAGCATTGGGAACGATCGGGCAACCAACGAAGCGTGGAGCCACCCGAGAACGGCCAGGCCGTGCAACTGATGACGGTGCATAAGTCCAAAGGCCTGCAATTCCCGGTTGTCATCGTGCCGAACGCGTGCATGGCCGGCAACGGAGATCATGGGGACAGGTTGTGGATAGATCCGAAGAGCGCCGTCCCCGAACTCGATGTTGCATTGGTGAGATCGAGCAAGGCATTGAAAAATGCCGAAGTTCCCGAGATCCTGGAAGAATCAACGCTTTGTACACTGGATGCTTTGGATCTTCTCTATGTCGCATTCACACGTCCTGAGCAGCGTTTATATGCGAACGTTCCGGCTTCCAACGATGACGTGACAACAGCCTTGATCGAATTCATCGATGAGCATGGCCGCGACGGAAAGATCGTTTTTGGTGAACGTGAAAGACCTTGGAGACAACGGAGATCGCAGGAAACACTTTCTCTTGCCGACGTCTCCACCACAGGCGATCTTCCGATCGTCTTCCGCATGGAAGCCCCGGATGATTGGGATCCCTCGGACCCCGATCCGTACCGATCGCATGGCAATCTGGTGCATGAACTCCTTGCGCAAGTACGGTCTGCCGATGACCTCGGATCAGCGATCGAAAAACAACTTCTCGCAGGAACGCTTTCGATCGAACTCGCGGAACGGTTGGCAACACAATTGGGTGATCTGCTTCGATCGAAGGACCTGCAAGCTTACTTCGCTACGCATCTGAAAGTCCGCAACGAATGCTCCATCATTTCCGCCGATGGACGAACGATAAGGCCCGATCGCGTGGTGGAAGATGGGGACATCGTTCGTGTGCTCGACATCAAGACAGGCAAACCTTATTCGGAGCATGAGGATCAGGTGAAGGAGTACATGCGCTACCTGCATCTGCTCACCGGAAAACCGGTGGAAGGCGCCTTGTTCTATGTTCGCGACGGAGAATTGAAGCCTGTTACGTTGAATGAGCCTCTTGTTCCAAGCGAGATCCTTCAGTGAACTTTCCGTGCAGGAGTTGCACGATCTTCTGAAATTGCGTGTTGCTGTGTTCGTGGTGGAACAGAATTGCGCGTACCATGAGATCGATGGAAAAGATCCCTCTTCGATCCATATCCTGGGCAAGATCAATGATCGGATGGTCGCTTATGCGCGGATCATTCCCTCAGCTACAGGACTTCCGCATGTCGGCCGGGTGATCGTCGATCAAGATCACCGCGGCAAAGGGATCGCACGAGAATTGATGTCGTTCACGCTGGAGGAATTGAAGAAGCGAACGGGATCGAAAAGTTCAGCACTAGCGGCGCAGGCTCATCTGGAAAGATTCTACTCCGGTTTCGGGTACAGGCGAACGAGCGATGAATACCTCTGGGACGGTATTCCGCACGTGGACATGGAGCTTACCTGAGGAGGCTGATGTGCCCGAAATATTCCTTTCGATCCGATCCGAATTCGGCGATGTAAGCTTTGTACACATACAGCCCCTGGTCCCATCCTTCACCGGTCCAGATGTCATTCACATCATTCGTGCGAAAGACCTCCGATCCGTACCGATCGAAGATGATAAGCTCATAGTGCCGGGCACCACGCACCACAGGCGCAAAGACGTCGTTCAAGCCATCACCGTTCGGCGTGAACGAATTGGGCGCAAAGAACAGATGATCGGTGATGAACACATCGTTGGAAACACTGTCGCGGCAACCATGCTCCGAGATCACGGTCTGCCATACGGTGACGTAGCCTGCCCCATGGAACAGGTAAGTGAAGTCCGGCTCATGGAAGGTCTGCCCTTCCATGGAATAGGTCCATTCCACCGCATCGACCGCATGATCGAGGATCTCCACCTCTGGATCGAGGATGCTCACCGTGTTCGGCATGATCCTGAACCCCGCTCGAGGCAATGGATACACGATGACCTGCGCTGGCTTCACGATGGTGCTTTCAGCGATGCAACCTTGTGTGGTGGCCACGGTGAGTGTCACAGTATAGGTTCCCGCATTCTGGTATTGATGCACCGGATCGGAGGATGTGCTCGCTGTTCCATCCCCGAATTGCCAGAAGTACGTCATGGGACCGTTGCCGGTGGATAGATCAGTGAATTCGAAAACCTCTCCTACGCACGCATGGCTGTCACTGGTAAGATCCGCTTGCGGTAAAGGTTCCACACGCAATGAATCGGCGAAATTCTCAAAACAATCATCCACTGAGACCTCGATCGTTATCGGGTAAGTTCCGATCGCATTGAATTCACCGCTCAAAGTACCGGACGTCAGATCGATCGAAGAACATTCCGGGGGAATGGTCCATTGGAAATACACGTTGGGTGGAAAGGTCCCTTCAGCGATCAACGTGAATTCTTCGCCAATGCACAACACGGGCGGCACTTCGTAGAAAGGCGTCATCGGCTGTGATGTGCTGAATACGGTCTGGTTGGTATCGGCGCACGGCCAGCCGGGATTGGCGATCAACGTCACCGTGTATGTTCCGCCCTGCGCATAGGTCCACGAAGGATCCTGCATGGAGGAAGTGTCCGCCGCCGAATTTGGATCGCCAAAGTCCCAATGCCAGAATTGTCCGTTCTGGCTTTCATTCTCGAATTGGATCGTAAGTCCGGCGCAGAGGTCGTTGGGATCTTGATCCGCAATGGCGGAAACGATATCAGTGACGCAGGGTACCACTTCGAACTTGAAATCGCGCACCACCTGTGAAAGAAGAACACCGTTCCGGAATTCCTTCACGCGCACCCCCACAGTGAATGATCCGATCAAGGTCGGCGTTACCGTCAATTCACCCGTGATCTGGTCGATCGCCATGGCCGGGCTGGAATCCAGCGGATAGTTCGCCGAATAACCCGGCGCCCAATTCACCAGCGGATATGGCGGTGGTGAGGGTTGCAACGGCATCGGATCGAAATTGGTCGCACCATGGAACGGCGTGCAGAATTCATAGACCAGCTCATCACCATCGGGATCGGTGGCCGAGTGGTCTATCACCAAAGCCTCGCCCATACACAGTACGATGGGTGGATAATCATTGAAATGCGGTGAACTGTTGTCCGCATTGGCCCCTTCTGGTATGGTGATCATGCAGGTAACGCCTTCCTCATCGGGCATGCTCAGATTGATGATGCCCGGTGTGCGGCAGCAACGCTGGTAGGCCAGCGTATATCCGCCGGGGATCGATGGAAGATCGAACACACCGGAATAGGACGTGGTGGCCACACATACGTTCGGAGGTACTGAAAGACATGGATTGGTCACCACCCATGGAACATTGCTCTCACCGGTGAACGAAAGCGTGGTGGTGTAGAGGAGCACACCTGCTGAATTGAACACTCCGATATATGCACTGAGATCGAAGCCGGTACCGTTGGTGTTGTTCGGCCCGCAATCGCGATACAGGTCCAGCGTGACCAAATATTCGTTGCCGCCCAGATGCTCGTAGTACATCTCGCCACCAATGATGTGCGTGGCCTGGCCGCCGATCGGAACGAGCCAGCCAAGGAGGATGATCTTCAGGGCGCGCAGCATCCGCTTATACGACCGAAAAGGTACGGTATCTGGTTGCCCGAAGTGAATATCAGATCGGCAAGATCTGCGGAATGGCGCAAAAAAATTATTGATCGGCCTTAGCGGCCAGTGGCTTCCCACTCCTCCTCCCAGCGCGCAGCATCTATCTCTGCATAAAGCCCATCGCTCATTTCTATCATCTGTTGCACGCGCACTTTTTCAGGATAGGCCGACGCGGTGATCTCATGAACGGTACGCTTTGAACCGACCAATTGTATCTCCACGAAATGTTCCGGATCATCGATCCTGTAAAAATGCCTGCCGTCCACGAGCATGCGGAACTTGGGGAACGCCCTCGCCATCTGTTGAGGCTGCTGACCTTTATCTTCCACCGCTGTATCCATGAGACCCTTCCTTGAAAGAGTTGCCGAGGCCCTTCTGCAACAGCATATGCATGAATTGGACCATGTAGCGGTGGTATTGCCCGGCCGGCGTGCGGGTCTTCACCTGCGAAGATACCTTGCCCAACTGGCCGGCCGCCCGCTCTGGAGCCCTGAGATGTTGAACATGGGCGGGTTCATGGAACGGCTTATCGGACTGAAGCAGGGTGAAAGCATGGAGATGCTCTTCATGCTGTACGAGGTCTACTGCAAGGTCCCGAATGATGGTCGATCGTTCCACGAATTCCTGCAATGGGCACCGATCACCCTGCGCGATATGAGCGAGATCGATGGTCACCTGCTTGATCTCGACGTGGTCTACAGAGATCTTCGGAACTATCATGAAATAGAGGATTGGAGCCTGCGGCTTGAAGACCAGAGCATCGGCCAACAACGCCTGGCCACGCAATGGACACGGACCGGGGCCATGCATCGTGCACTTCATTCATTGATGGCCGAACGATCGATAGGGACCTCCGGTTGGATCGAGCGTATGGCGGCCGGCAACAAGAAGATCGATCTGCCATGGAAAAAAGTCTGGTTCGCCGGCTTGAACGCCTTCGATCCTGCAACCACTGCAGTGGTAAAGGACCTTCTCTCGCGTGACCTTGCCGTGATGGCCTGGGACGCTGACCATTACTACCTGGACGATCCCGATCTGGAGGCCGGCAGATTTCTCCGCCGATCAATAAAGGATCTTGGGGCTGGCATCATTCCACCGGCCGATTCGATCAAGGAGAAGCAGCGTTCCATTCACCCGGTGGCACTGCCCAACGGTGTTGCACAGGCGCGGTATGCCGCACAGCTGATCGCGGAGATGACACCCGAAGATCGCCGGACCACCGCCATTGTACTTGCCGATGAGGATCTGTTGATGCCCCTGCTCGAGGCCCTGCCATCCACGGCCGGCCCGTTCAACATCACCATGGGCGTGCCCGTGCATGATCTTCCGGTCCACGGCCTCATTGATTCGCTTCTCTCCTTCCACAAGCATGCAACGGATGAAGGCGCCCACCACAGCGATGTGCAGCGCCTGCTCCTTCATCCGTTCCTGGTACAGCCCGATCGCACCGTAAAAGCGATCGCCATTTCACGGGAAGAACAACGCGTACGAATGCAGCCGGGAGAGATCATTTCGTTGGCCGAGGCTGCAGGAATGGTGATCCATCCAGGAATGGCAGAGGTCATGATGCCGATCGCCGATCTCTCCGATCTGGAAGCAAGGATCCTGTCCCTTCTTACTTGGGCACAAGCATCTGCAAAGGGCAATGACCTGGTGCAGGAGCAGTTGTACCAGATGGCCAAACTTCAACAACGGTTGCATCATGGCCTGAAGCAATTCGGTCGAGGTGCTCTCGATGTTGACACATACATCATTCTCAGGGAACGTATGCTTCGCGAAGCATCGATCGGCTTCTTCGGCGAACCCTTGAAGGGGATCCAGGTCATGGGTTTCCTCGAAACACGATCGCTGGATGCGCAGAGGATCATCCTCCTTGGCTGCAACGATGGTGTGCTTCCGGCAGCTGGCAACACACAAAGCTGGATCCCTTTCGATCTCAGGCGTACCTACAAGCTACCAGTTCATCATGACAGTGAAGCCATAACGGCCTATCACCTGCACCGGATGCTGCATTTCGCCGAAGAGATCCATCTGCTGTACGATACCAGTGGCGATAAAGGCGGCACAGGACCTACACGCTTTCTGGCCCAATGGGAACATGAACTGGTGCCGGTCTCAAGAACATCGATCTCACGCCGCACCGTTACACCACCGTTCCCCCATCGCCACGCGCCTCCCGTAGCAGTAAGAAAGGATGCACATGTGCTGGAACGTCTGCATGCGATCGGCAGGAACGGCTTCTCACCATCGGCCATCGGCACATGGCTTACCTGTCCATTGGACTTCTATTTCAAGTATGTCCTGCGTATCAATGAGACCGACGAGGTGAATGAAAAACTCGGTAGCGATGTGCTGGGTGCCGCCGTGCATGAGGTGATGGAAGATCATTTCAAGCCGTATGTAGGCAAAGTGATCGCACCAGAGGATCTGCGCACCGATGCGCGCGAGATGGAACTGGCCTTGGTGCGAAAACTGGAACGGACATTCCCGCTGCGTTCACTGAGCACGGGCAATTTCAAGCTGCGGATCGAAATGGCGGCGAAAGCGCTTGCGAACTATCTCACCGCCGAAGGTGAACGTTGCGTTCCATCTAACACCGTTCCTCTGTTGCTTGAAGAAGAAGTGGCTGCTGTACTTCCCAACGGAATGAAGATCCGTGGCCGGTGCGATCGCATAGACCGGCGAGATGGGATCGTACACGTTCTTGATGTAAAGACCGGGTCGGTGAAGCCAGCGGATGTGGATCTGAAGATGCTCGCCCGCGAATGCATCAAGCCTGAAAAACGGTACGGCCTTCAATTGCTGATCTACGCATGGGCGTACATGATGCAAGATCCCGAAGTGGATCGTGTGTGGGCTGGCATCATTCCCCTGCAGAGACCTTCCCAAGCCGAAGGCGTTCTATTGAAGATCGATGGCTCACATGACATCACACGGGACAGGCTTCCGCAGATCACTTCGATCTTGCAAGGCCTGTTGAACGAGATCATGGATCCAGCGGTGCCCTTCACCCATTCGATCGAAAGCGCCTACTGCAACTGCTGCATAGACTGAAAAGAAAAAGGGGCCATCGGCCCCTCCCTCTTCACGTAAACCGTGCGTACTACCGATACACGATCTTGTGTACCGTGGTCTGTTCACCACGCTTCACTTTCAAGTAGTACACACCGTTGCTCATGGAGGAGATGTCCATCTCCTTCCGATAGGTCCCTTCAAATGCCGGCTTGGTATCTGTAAATACCGACTGGCCCAGGGAATTCACCACTTCCACAGTGATGTCCGATGCATTGCGGCTCACGAAACTGAATGTGAAATGGCCGTTGTTCGGGTTGGGCTGAATGATGACCTGTGCATCTTCCTCGGCACTCGCTAGCGATTTGTAGATGATGCCGGTCTTGTCATAGCCGTTCAATGAAACATAGTAGTTGGCGTTGTGCTCACGCTCGGCCGTCCAGGCGTCGTTCACCAGTTCGAATTCAGCACTTCCAGTTACAGGAATGGTAGCGATGACATATTCCTCTCCTGCCACCCAGTTGGTGGAATGGCTGCTCAAAGTGCTGGTGCCGAAACCTGCGTAGACTTGATAGTTCAATGGGCCATGCTCATGCACGTTACCGCTCTTCATCACAGGAATGTATTGTTCCGGTGCGCCCTCCTGCTGAACAGTACCCAAGGCTGCTCCGGTGCTTCGATCCCATTTGATGGTGAAGACGATGGAGGAGAATACTCCATTGAACTCCGCATCGGGCCGTACACGGACCTCCAGTTGACCATTGTTCTGGTAGAGGGCAACATCCACCGTTCCCTGGGCGATCATGGGGATCGAAAGGATCAGTCCCAGCATGGCCGACGCGGTGATCTTGTAAAGCTTATTCATTGTAAAGGGGTCGATGAATGGTGCAAGTTAATATCACCTGATGGGATCGGCCATCATTCCAGGGAATGAATTGTTCACCAATAGACCGCTTGGATCGGAATGCCGACGAAGCTGCCCGGAAGAAGCATGGATAAGAACGGAATGTATGTAACCGAGCAGGGGTCCCGGTGGGGACCCCTGCGCGGAAACCTGCAAGGAAAAATATGGAACCAGCCAAAGCCAGGAAGAATTTAGCGGCTTTGGTATAAGAAAGACGTGGGGGTCATGGGAGGGTTGCCAGCGGAATGGAAAAAAATTTCAGGCCGTGAACTTATAGCCCACTCCTCTTACCGAATGAAAGTGCCGCGGAGTGCGTGGATCAGGTTCGAAATACTTCCTGAAACCCACGATGAAATTGTCCACCGTACGGGTCGTTGGGAAGACATTGTAACCCCAGACCTTCTGCAGGATCTCTTCCCGGCTCACTACGTCCCCTTCCCGTTCCACCAATAAGCGTAATAGAAGCATCTCCCTCTGGCTCAGGGTTCTACGTATCCCATCATGCCCTTTCACCTCATAGCTGGCAAAATCGATATGGTTTCCATTGAAATCGTAACTGTCCTTTATCCCTACCGAAGTGCGCCCGCCGTTGGTCCTCCTCTTCACCAGTTTGTTCACGCGGAGTAGAAGCTCTTCCAGTTCAAAAGGTTTGCCCAGATGGTCATCACCGATGCGCAGACCCTTTATGCGATCGGCCGGTGCCTTGCGTGCGGTGAGGAACAAGACAGGTGTATCATCACCTTCCAACCTGATGGTATCCACAACATTGAAGCCGTCCATTCCAGGGAGCATCACGTCCATTACTGCCAGGTCGAACCGTGCCCCACGCATACGCTCAAGCGCTTGGGGACCGGTGACAGCGGTGGTGACATGGTAACCTTCAAGCTCAAAATTCAGCTTAAGTGTATGCCGCAAAGCCTCCTCATCCTCCACCAGGAGGATCCTTGGCTTTTCATCAGCAGGGATCATTGCACAAATATGCGGGCTACTTTTGGCGCCGATGCGTTTTACCCCGGAACATGCCCGTCTGGCGAACGGGTTCATCGCCGATACGCTGGTACAGCACCTTGGCATCGAGTTCCTTACGGATGAAGATGGCCATTTTTGTGCCACCATGCCGGTGGATAAGCGCACGCACCAGCCCATGGGCCTTCTGCACGGTGGGGCCACGGCCGCACTGGCCGAGTCACTGGGCAGCATGGGATCCGCCATCATTGCCGACCCAAAGACCCATAATGTGGTGGGCATCGAGATAAACGCCAACCACATCAGAGGTGTGACATCGGGTCAGGTGATGGCCAGGGGTACTTTGCTTCATGCTGGCCGCACAACGCACGTATGGGATATGAAGGTCACGGATGATAGGGATAGATTGGTGGCGGTCTGCCGGCTTACCGTACTCATAGTACCCCGCAAGTGAAATGGAGCTGAGACCCGTCATAGCGCATCTGCTACAACGGAATATCCTTTTTACGGCATTCACAGGCGGCGCGGGCGTTGAAATATGGATCTCCCGCCCGGCCGAACTTGAACAGGTCCCCTGGCAGGTCTTGGACAGGTGTCGCGATGTATTCATCGTCTGCCCTTTCAGGACCGCACCGACCTGCAGCGTATTGAACCCTTTCCTGAAGATCCATTCCGGCAGCGAGGACAAGGATCTTCAGCGGATCGACGAGGCGGTCCCCTTCTCTCCAAGGTCGCAACAGCCTCCTGTCTCCTGGCAACGCACCGATCATGAGAATGCTATAGGATCCATCCAGGCCTCGATCGCTGCAGGAGCGACAAAAAAGGTCGTTCTCTCCCGCACGCTCCCGATCTCGATCGATGATCACGTGTTGCTCGATCTGTTCTTCTCCGCGGTGGAAGAGCAGAACGGAACGTTCGTTTGCCTGTTGAACAGTGCCGAATACGGCATATGGCTCGGAGCTTCACCAGAAACATTGGTGCAAGCCGACAAAGAGCAGGTCTGCGTGGATTCCATCGCCGGCACCATGAAATTGGAAAGCGCCCCAGATGATGCGGCCGAGTGGGGGCAGAAAGAACGCGACGAGCAGGAATTCGTTACGCGCGGGATCATCGATACGTTCAAGAAGTTGGGCGCCGACGGTATCGAAGTACAAGGCCCGTTCGTGCTACGCACACCATATTCCGCGCATCTTTATTCCAGGTTGGGCGTGGAACGTAAACGAAGCTCTCTTTCCAAGATGGTGCAGCGGCTTCATCCAACACCAGCGGTCTGCGGAACTCCAAAGGACATGGCTGCAGACCTGATAGCCAGACTGGAACCTCACGATCGCTCGCTGTATGCCGGTTTCTGGGGGCCATGGCAGGTGGAAGGAAGCACGCACCTTTGGGTGAACATCCGTTGCATGAGATACATCGGCACCCAGGCATACCTGTTCGTGGGTGGCGGCATCACTGCGGAAAGCGAGACCGCCCTGGAGTGGGAGGAGACCGAACAGAAGGCCGAGGCATGGCTGAGGCCACTGAGGGCGCTGCAACCACGGATATCTTAGGGCCCCGCAAGAAGAAGATCTTGTTCACCAGCGATCATTTTTCCGCATCGGAACTCTCACGCATCTGCGTGGCCAAAGGCGTGCGCTACGCCGTGATAAGTCCAGGATCGCGAAGTGCACCGCTGGTGATCTCCTTCCTGAACGAAAAGAACATCAAGTGCCTGCGCATCATCGATGAACGAAGTGCCGCTTTCTTCGCTTTGGGCATGGCGCAGCAATTGCGATCGCCCGTGGCGTTGATCTGCACCAGCGGAAGTGCGGTGTTGAACTATGGGCCTGCGATCGCAGAAGCATTCTATCAACGCGTGCCCCTTTTGGTGATCACCGCCGACCGGCCCGAGGAATGGGTGGATCAGGGAGAAGGACAGGCCATCAGGCAGCGCGATGTGCTCGCGTTGCACATGAAGAAGAGCGTGCAGCTGCCCAGGCATATCGGCGATGATCTTTCGCGCTGGCATTGCGGAAGGCTCATCAACGAAGCGATCGATGCGACGCTTATGCCCGTTGCCGGCCCGGTACACATCAATATACCGTTCACTGAACCGCTGTACGGCCGTGCGGAAGAGCCTGGATCGACCTCTCGCGTGATCGAACAATTGCCCACCGAAAGTTTCGTGCTTCCACCGTTCGCGCAGCAATGCGCATCGATCCTCAGCAGCGCGAAGAAAGTGATGGTGCTCATAGGCCAGGGCCACTGGGAACCCGAGGTAAGATCGGACCTGAAGAAGCTTGCGGCGTTGCAACAATGCGTGGTGCTGGTGGAATCCACTTCCAACCTCGATGATCCGGACTTCATCTCATGCATCGATCGAACGATCGAAGGGATCGATGATCGGAACGAAGAAGATCTGCGCCCCGATGTGCTGATCACATTCGGCGGAGCGATCATCAGCAAAAGGATAAAAGGCTTGTTGCGAAAGTGGCGTCCGGCGCAGCATTGGAACATCGATCAAGGACAGCGGCATTACGACACCTACCAAAGCCTTACCCGGGACATCCAGGTAAGTCCGGCGATCTTCCTCACCCAGATAGTTCCGCAGGTGAAGGAGCAATTATCGGGTTACGCCAGCAGCTGGCACCGGCTGGATCGTGACACCAATATGCGCCAGTTGAAATTCCTGCGCGAAGCGCCTTTCAGCGACCTCACGGTCTTCGCTACATTGTTGGAACGGATCCCGGAACGCACGGACATACATCTGGCAAACAGCACGCCGGCGCGTTACGCACAACTCTTCGACCGGGGCCTTGCACACCGCTTTTGGAGCAATCGTGGCACCAGCGGGATAGATGGGTGCACAAGCACCGCGATCGGTGCCGCTTATGTAACGGCACGTACCACAACACTGATCACCGGAGATACCGCATTCCTGTACGACTCGAACGCTTTCTGGAACGATCACCTGCCACACGAACTGAAGATCATCGTCATCGATAATGGGGGCGGCAACATCTTCCGTTTCATCGAAGGTCCCGATCAAGATCCGGAACTTCTTTCGTGGTTCGAAGCCCCTTACCGCCGCAGCATTGAGAAAATGGTCCGATCCTACGATCTGCCTTATTTCCAGGCCACCGATCATGCCTCGCTGAAAGAGGGAATTCTATCGCTCTATGCACCGCATGATCGGCCGGCGGTGCTGCACGTGATCACCGATCGGGAAGTATCACCACGCATCCTCAGAGAACATTTCAAGGCCTTACGCAGTTCCTAGCACACACTTCGATCGATCCAATGAGCAAACGCAACTGGAGCACAATCAAGGAATACACCGACATCCGGTTCGAATTCTTCGAGGGCATCGGCAAGATCACCATCAACAGGCCCGAGGTCTACAACGCTTTCAGGCCTGACACGAACAAGGAGATGATCGATGCGATGGACATTGCACGTGAAGATCCGCGGATCGGTGTGGTGGTCCTGACAGGTGAAGGTGACAAGGCTTTCTGCAGTGGCGGTGACCAGAACGTGAAAGGCCGTGGCGGTTACATCGGTACCGATGGCGTTCCGCGGCTCAACGTGCTCGATCTGCACAAACGCATACGTGAATTGCCCAAGCCGGTGGTGGCCATGGTGAACGGTTATGCGATCGGTGGGGGACATGTGCTCCACGTGGTATGCGATCTCACGATCGCCGCCGATCATGCGCGTTTCGGGCAGACGGGCCCCAAGGTGGGCAGCTTCGATGCGGGTTTCGGAAGCAATTACCTCGCACGTCACGTAGGCCAGAAAAGAGCACGAGAGATCTGGTTCCTCTGCCTGCAATACACGGCGCAGGAAGCCTATGAAATGGGCATGGTGAACAAGGTGGTACCGCTGGCCGATCTGGAGGACACCACGGTGGAATGGTGCAAGATCATGATGCAACGCAGCCCACTGGCTCTACGGATGATCAAGCGGGGATTGAACGCCGAACTCGATGGCCAGCGCGGCCTCATGGAGTTCGCAGGGGATGCAACCTTGATGTACTACCTGATGGATGAAGCCCAGGAGGGCAAGAATGCTTTCCTGGAGAAGCGCCAGCCGGATTTCCAGAAGTTCCCGAAGTTCCCGTGAATTACCTCAGTACAATGTGCACGTCCAAACGAATGATCAAAGATCACTGATCTCGATCCGCTTGCACATACCTAATGAACCATTCACGTATCCTTGATTGACTATTTGGCCAGCGTTTGGACCATTGGCATATTTAACTACTACATCCAAGCCTTGGTCATAGATGCCCGTAAAGCGAACAAACGCACAAGAATCAGGTACGTCGCAATTTACTGGAGATGTACCCGCACAACTTAAGGTTCTTTGTCCATGTCCCCATACTTCAACCGTATATGATATACCCGATGGAAGATCAGGTTCATATAATAACAGTTTCCCAAAAACCGGCCCAGGCTGATCGGGTGAATTCGGATCTACGGAAAATGTAAAGGAACTTGACCAAGGGCCCGTGCCAGCAGAGTTATTAGCGCGAACACGCCAATGATACACTCCAATGGAATACTGCATCCCCGATCTTTGAAAGCTCGTTGCTCCATATACAGTTGCCTGATCTTCCAGATCACTTCCAGAGAAAGTGCCCCCGGCATCTGATATCTGAATGTCATAATGGGTGGCACCGGCTACACTATTCCAAGTGAAAGTCGGAAATACGCTAACGCTAGTGGCTCCGTTAACGGGTGTTTGTAAGGTAGGTGCCACAGGGATCGATACTTTGTCGTCATCGTCATCCTTTTTACATCCAAGTGATAAGATCAACAACGAAATGACTGCAAAACGAACTGATATTGCAGGTGGGAATGAAAACATTAGGTCGGCGTTAGACGTCAAATGTAGAAAAAATGTAATTCAACCCATGCTGCCAGAGATCCATGGAATGGAGTTTCCGATGGTCTGATGAAAGGGATCATTTGGATCGAAGATGTACTGTCCCGCGTGAGGGATAGAAGCGGCACCCCGCAGCGCAGCGAGGAGTACAGCGGATAGCCCGGCCCCACTGTGCCGGCTGCAGGCCGGACCAGTGGGGACACGCCCAAAAAAAGAAAGGCAGGAGCATGTGCCGTTACCACCACCAGCACACACTCCCGCCTTTGGAATGA
>JAEZAU010000218.1 GCA_023430325.1 Bacteroidota bacterium
CAGCTGTTCTGGAACAGTTCCGTAGGCGCACCTCTTGTCACCGGTTCACAATATGAAGTGGATGTGCGTGCCTTCAAGAACGGGCAGTGGTGCCCATGGGGCGATGTCTGCACCCTGAACATCGGCACACCAGTGAACGGTGGTGGCCAGCAGCAGAGCGCATCGATCGAAGAGGAGGCTACCCTCAGCATGTGGCCCAATCCGAACCGTAGCGATCAGCTCTACCTCAGCCTTGGCGCGATCGAAGAGAACGTGACCACCGTTTCCGTGGAGATCCTCGATCTCAGTGGTAAACGCATGACAAGCCGCACGATCGCTGTGCAAGGTTCTCATCTCAACACGGTGATCGATCTGCAAGGTGAGATCGCCGCGGGCATGTACCTGGTTAACATCATCGCCGGCGAGAAGATCTACACCGAGCGATTGGTGGTGCAGCCGTAAAGGACGTATGCATTGAAGAGAAAAGGCCGCCCGATCGGGCGGCCTTTTTCTTGACCAGATCTTAGTAGCCGATCTAGATCCATGTGAAGAACTATATTCATCATGAGCGATCCGGAATTCGATAAACGTGTCTATATATTCGTAACGAAGAGTGTGATCGTAGGCCTTTGCTCTGGGCTCACGAAGTGCGGAAGGATCATTAAGCCTTCATGCCATGAGCCTGAATTCGGATATGTATACTGCGCTGTTGTTTGAGCAGTTTATACAACTCTCTTTCTTTCCAATAATGCGCCTTTGCGCGCAACAAAAGAAGCCCCCGGTGCTACGAACACCGAGGGCTTTGGTCGCTCATGTTCCACCAACTCGCGAAAGAAGATGAATACAAGCTAGCACAAAGGTAACGCGCCTGCCTGGATGGCAGGCAGCGTTACAGCGCATCCATGGCGTCCATTCATGGAATGCCTCCGCACCGGCGCCGCGGATTTGAGGCATCGCATTAGCGCCACAAAGAAGACCGGATCGTGCCATCTGGGAAACAACACCGCTATATGCGGTGCCCGGCACTCGCATCAACATTGAACTTTGAACAACATGCTTTACCACACGATGAATTGCAGGCAGCGGAGCAGTGGCTTACCACTCTGGCTCTGCGGGCTGCTGTTCATTATGCCCCTCCGCAGTGATGCGCAGAACCTCGTTTTCAACCACTCGTTCGAACTGTATGATACCTGTGCTGTGGTGAATGACGTGTACTACCCGGATACCGGCCCTCTGGGTTGGTTTTCAGCGGCTGGTACACCCGATCACATGATCAGTTGTTTGCCATATGGCCAGTTCAATAGTGTCCCATTGAATTTCGTGGCATTTCAGTATCCGCAGGATGGTGAGTGTTACGGACATGTGACAACCTATCGTGGAGTACCTCCTGATATCCGGGAATATTTCATGGTACACTTGACCGAACCGTTGGTGATAGGAGAGCAATACCATGCCAGTTTTTATGCCAGTGTGGCTTGGGGTGGATATCCGATGAATCCACCCGTCTGGCTTTACACCAATGGGATAGGAATGACCTTCACCACACAGCCAAGGCAATGGCATTTGAACGACCCTTACCCAACGCCATGGAATTTTGCTCAGGTCTATACTGAGGAAATGATCATTGACACGATCGGCTGGACCTTGATTAGTGGCACGTTCGTCGCCGACAGTGCTTACCAGTATGTGATCCTGGGCAATTCCTTTGATAATGCCAATACGGATACCATGCATATAGGTGGTCCTTTCGGCAATGCGCAGATAGGTGGAGTGCTTATTGACAACGTGTGCGTGAGTCCTGAATCTGAAGGCTGCGACATGGCAGTAACGATTGAGGAACGCCGAGGAAGTAACTGGCGCATTTATCCTAATCCCGCACAAGGATGGCTGGTGTTCAGCAACATCGGGCACGGGAAGCAGATCATTGCAACAGACCTTCAAGGACGAACGATCTGGGAAGGAACAATGGGTGGAGACAGTATGCTGTTGGATGTGACCACCTGGCCGCGGGGCAGCTATCTGCTAAGGTGGGGAGATAAGGATGGAGAGGGTTGGTTCAAGCGCATATTAACGGAATAGCAAAGGTCCGGTCTTTCGATGTACACGAAAAAACGAAAGACCATGAAAGAGAATAGGAGTTTCAGGTCAGTGATGCTGGCCGTAGCAATACTCATCCTTCAACACGGATGGGCGCAGGTGCTGGATGCTGTAGGATGTTTGCTGTGGCAAGGCCGGATCGCCAACGACCGCTGGGTGCTGGATGTGGGGTCTTGGGCGCGCGGTGCCTATGTGTTGCGCATGGCGCATCGCGGTAGGATGGAAACACATGTGTTCGTATTGATCGAATGAACGCATTGTTCTGGTCCTTTAGAGAAACCAACAAATTGATCCATCATTATGACCCCGCCATGAAGCCATCATCTCATACCGGCCTCGGCATCGTGCTACGCTGCCTGTGGTTTGTCGCATTTCTCCGCTGTGAAGCGCAGAACCTGATACCCAACGCGGGGTTCGAAGAAGCGGATACCTGTTCCAGCATGGGCTTCGGAATTGAAGGACCACTCTATTGGTTCAGTGCCAATGGGAGCCCCGATCATCTGCAAAGCTGTTTGCCCTATGGTGCATTCAATGGGCTGCCTTTGAATTTTCACACCTTTCAAGCACCGTTCGAAGGAGCCTCTTGTGTAGGCATCTATACCTACGTTCAGAATGGACTAGCCGAATACCGAGAATGGATCATGGCTCCGTTGCTGGAACCCTTGGTGGTGGGCCAGACTTACTGCAGCTTCCGTGCGAACGCAGGATTCGGCGGCAATGCCCAGTATCCGCACATCTGGTTGGCCAGCGACAAGGTCGGCATGCGATTCACCATTATGGCGGATCCACCGTGGACGGTAAATGACCCCTTCCCGGTTCCGCCCAATCAAGCACACATCACCTACCCGGAGATCCTTACGGATACGATGGGCTGGACTTTGGTGAGCGGAAGCTTTGTGGCTGACAGCGCCTTCCAGTATGTGATGATCGGACAGTTCTTCAGCAATTTCCTTACCGATACACTGCATTTCGCAGCGGCTGAATCCGTCTTCCCATGGTATCCACGCGGATACACCTTGGTGGATGCAGTGTGTGTTTCGCCCAACCCGGATGGTTGTGATCTGGGCCTCGGGATCGGAGAGGCACCAGCCATAGGCCCGGTACTTTATCCTAATCCTGCGCAAAACCATTTGATGGTGGGAGGTCGTGCGGGTGCTGAAGCACAGGTGTTGGATGCTATGGGGCGCTTGCGGTGGCAGGGGCGGATCACAGGCGATCGCTGGGTGCTGGAGGTGGACTCTTGGGCGCGCGGTGCCTATGTGTTGCGCATAACGCATCGCGGTAGGTTAGAAACGCACAAGTTCTTATTGACCGAATGAAAGCATCGTTCCGGTCCTTTCAGTGAAACAACCAAATTTGAACCTCCGCAGGGTCTCCGCTTCGGGACTCTGCGCTAACGTAATGAACCACTGCCTTCAAGAACCCTTGTGATGTATGACATCTGATCTACAGAATTTGTACACGCCCTGCCTATACACATGATGTAACTAGATCTCCGTAATACATCGATCGAACAATTGTTGTTGATGATGAATACCGGTTTCTTTCAGTTGATCTATTGTGATCCTTCTATAGCCATTGAGAACAAGCATTGGAAGACCGTTGGTATTCCCACCAACGCAGAAGCCCCGCCCATCGGCGGGGCTTCTGCGTTCTGCAATGATCAAGTCACCGGACCACGCTTATCGTTCTTCTCGCAAGCATCGATCCGTTATCATCCAATAGCATCACGCCAAACACGCCTTCATTCAACCGATCCGTGGCCACCTCGATCCGGTGATCAACGGCACTCAAGGATCTTTCCATCACGATCCGTCCTGCGGCATCGATCATCCGGAGGCTGCGGACATTGCGAAGATCTCCTTCAATAGTGAACCGGTCCTTCGCTGGCACAGGATAGATGTTCAAAGGCAGGTCATTTTGATCGGCCATGCCAACGGTCATCGGATCCACCAGGCGATAGAGGATGCCATCATCGGTATGCCCCACGTAGAGCTCGTTGTTCACATCCTCAGCCATCACGGTGAAACCCAAGCCCTGGTTCTCCATCAGTTGTTCGTTCACCCAGCCACCAACGCCATCAGGTGTCAGCGACCAGATGCCGCCCATGCAATAATCGGTGTACAGATAATGACCGTACAGCGTTGGGAACTCGGTGCCACGGTAAACGCGGCCTCCGATCACCGAGCACCATGGGCCGTTGGGTTGTACCGCGATCGGCGCCACATATTGATCGGATTGAGCGCAACCATCCGTATTGAAAGGCACCAGCCCTTCGTAGCACCGCCAGCCGAAATTGGGGTGGCTGGTGAAAAGATCACCTGCCGGCCATATATCCACCTCTTCCCATGCGTTCTGGCCAACGTCGCCGATCCATAGATCACCGGTAAGCGCATCGAAACCGAAACGCCATGGATTCCTCAGCCCTGACGCGAAGATCTCGGGCATGGTATCGGGGCTCATGCTGCTCGCAAAAGGATTGTCCGCCGGAATGGTGTAGCCGGTGCCATCTTCGGTGATCGCAATGCGTAGGATGTCACCCAGCGGATCGGAAAGGTCCTGTGCATTGTTCTGTGGATCGCCGCCGCTACCTCCATCGCCCAGGCCGATGTACAGATATCCGTCAGGGCCGAATTCGATCTCGCCTCCATTATGGTTTCCAAAAGGCTGGGGCCATTCGAACAGGACCACGGCACTGGCCGGATCGGCCCTGTACGGATCGCTGTCAGAGACACGGTAGCGCGCCACCCGGCTCTTGAGACCACCCGCGTTGATGGTATAATGCACATAGAAGAAGCCGTTCTGCTCATAGTTCGGGTCGAAGGCCAGGCCAAGAAGGCCCTGCTCACCACCAAAGGTCACGGTAAGCGTAAGGAACGTATCGGCCCGCAGCACCTCGTTCTCCACGATACGGATGGTACCCGTTTGCAGCGCACAGAAGATCCGTTCATCGCCCGCATGCGCAATGTCCACAATGTCCGGCAGGCCCGATGTTACGGGAATGAGATCCACGGAAAGCTGCCCCTTCGCAGAAACTGCCAGTAGCGGAAAGGACGAAAAAAGAAGTAGTCGTTTGATCATCTTGAAGGTTCGTATCAGTACCAAAGTTATCGATGGCGCGGTCCGTTCCCATCGGCAGGCATCCATTACCTGACGCCGATCGGATCTCATTGGACTGCGAAAAGGTACCTTTGCCGCCCCGTTCTCAGCCCCACCATGGCCTCATTGAAGGAGGAGATAGACCACCGCCGCACGTTCGCCATCATCAGCCACCCCGATGCCGGCAAGACCACGCTCACCGAGAAGTTCCTGCTTTACGGCGGCGCTATCCAGACCGCGGGTGCGGTGAAGAGCAACAAGATCCGCCGCGGCGCCACCAGCGATTTCATGGAGATCGAAAGGCAGCGCGGCATCAGCGTGAGTACATCGGTGATGACCTTCCATTACGGAGGAAAGCTCATCAATCTGCTGGATACGCCCGGTCACCGCGATTTTGCAGAGGACACTTACCGCACGCTCACTGCGGTGGACAGTGTTGTTCTGGTGATCGATTGTGTGAAGGGTGTGGAAGCGCAGACCGAACGATTGATGGAGGTATGCCGCATGCGGAACACTCCGGTCATCGTCTTCATCAACAAGCTCGATCTGGAAGGCCGCGATCCGTTCGATCTGCTGGATGAACTGGAGGAGAAGCTTTCCATAAAAGTGCGGCCCATGAGCTGGCCGATCGGGATCGGTGCCACCTTCAAGGGTGTGTATGACATGTACGGCAAAGGCCTCCGGCTGTTCGAACCGGGAAAGACCAAGGTGGAGCACAACAGTGTGAAGATAGGATCGCTGGATGATCCCGAACTGCCGCGGCATATCGGTGAAGATGCGGCCGCACAATTGCGCGAGGATGTCGATCTCATTGAAGGTGTCTACGATCCGCTCAGCATTCAGGCCTATCGCGAAGGCCGCATAGCGCCGGTCTTCTTCGGAAGTGCATTCAATAATTTCGGTGTCAAGGAGGTATTGGACGCGTTCACGGACATCGCCCCCTCCCCCGGCCCACGGCCAACCGATGTTGGTGAAGTGGATCCAGAGGATCCGAAGTTCAGCGGCTTCGTCTTCAAGATCCACGCGAACCTCGATCCAAATCACCGCGATCGGATCGCATTCCTGCGTGTCTGTTCAGGCCGGTTCCAGCGGAACACGTACTACCATCACGTACGGCTTGAAAAACAATTGCGGTTCGCCACGCCCACCAACTTCCTGGCGGCCCAGAAAACCATCGTGGACGAGGCGTGGCCCGGTGATGTCATCGGCCTTTTCGACACCGGCAATTTCAAGATCGGCGATACACTTACCGAAGGAGCGAAATTCAACTTCCGTGGAATACCGGCCTTCTCTCCTGAGCTCTTCCGCGAGCTGGTGAACCTCGATCCCATGAAGACCAAACAGCTGGACAAAGGGATCCGGCAGTTGACCGATGAAGGTGTAGCGCAACTTTTCACCCAGCAGCCCGGCAACAAGAAGATCGTCGGTTGTGTGGGTGAACT
>JAEZAU010000001.1 GCA_023430325.1 Bacteroidota bacterium
TTGATCTTTTCCACAAGGTAATGAATGTTCGGAAAACTGAGGGAACATACATGCAACTCGAAGATCCCTTGTTCTGCTTTCGCAAAGATCAAGGCCGCATCATCGGCGAATGGTTCTCGATCCGCAATTAGATCAAGAAGCACGTTGGTGTCCAGAAAGACCCGCTCCATCAGAGGCCGTATTTCTTCGCGAGATGATCGGCACGGTCCTTTTTTAGATCGAAGTTTGCGGGTAATGAAATGATCCCCCGCAGCTTCTTCACTTCGGATGGGATCTTCACCTTCCGCTCTTTTTTATCTTGTACTTTGGTGACCGCGCGCTCCAGTAGCTGTTCAACCAGCCGCGACAGGCTGATACCTCGAGCGGCCGCCTCCTGCTTGGCCTGCTCGATCACCTCCTTATCCAAGGACAGCGTGAGCTTCGTGTTCATACGTACAAACTTACGCAATTTTGTACGTGATCGCCGAGGATAAGTTGAACTGGTGGCGACCTGAAGTTCCATTGAAGAACACGATCATCTCGTTACCACCTGGATCTGCGTAAGTGGCGCAGCTGGAAAGCCCCGGCCCTTCGGGAATAATGAATATCCAATTTCCAATTATGAATGATGAATGGAAATTCCCGGATCGTTGGCCGGGCCTTGCAAGCGAAGACACGACCTGACAGGGATTCGCCCAAACCCTCACCCCCAGCCCCTCTCCGTACCCCACCCTCTTTCTCCCTCCCCGAGGGAGAGGGAAGAAATTTGGAGAGGGGTGCAATTCCCGTTACCGCCCGATCACCAGCCGCCCCATCGATCGCACGGCTCCTTCGCGCAGTTCCAGCACGTAGCTGCCAGTAGGCAATGCACGCACATCAATGGGCTCACCGGGGGCGATCGAAGGGATCCGCAGCACTGCACGGCCGATCGGATCGTACACCGTGAGTTCCACCGATCCACCGATCGGGCGATCGATGTGGATCACGTCCGTCGCGGGATTCGGGTAGACCGAGAACATTTCGATCGAAGCTTCCGCAATGCCGATGGTGGGATCAAGCGTTACCTGGTGAAGCTCCTTCACCACGGCGTTCAGCAGGATGTTGTTGCTTACACTGTCCTGGTTGGTGAGCACCGAAATGCCTACGCCAGTGAGCGGATCGCCGAGGTTCTCATTGATGAAGCCAAGGTTGGTGCCGCCATGCATCCAGACCGTCTGTCCGTTGAAATTCGCCATCCGGAAGATGCCCAGTCCATAGGCGGTGTTCGCACCGATCGGGATCGTGGTGGACATTTCCGCCCAGGAATCGGTGGAAAGCAGATCGCCTTCCATCAGCTTGGTCCAGTAGAGCGCGTTGTCCTTCGCGGTGGCCATGATGCCGCCGGCCGCCCAGGCCGCGGTCATCATCGAATTGTGCTCATAGCCGTAGTCCGCGATCAGGTCCTCCAGATATCCTTCAAGGGCATCTGTCCAGATGTGCGGTATGTGCAGCGCATCGGTGCCCTGTACGTACAACTGCGTGCTATCCAGATCGGCCGGCGTCAACACCAGATCGGTCAATGCATCCTGCAGCGTACCACCTGTAACGGCTTCGATGATCAGACCCGCCACCAGGTAATTCGAGTTCGAATAAGACCACGATGTGCCGGCCGGGAATTCCGGAGCGCCCACATATTGCAATAGGTCCTGCGGATCCCAGATCTGGCCGACATCGCTGAACACCGCATTGCTCCACGGAACGCTGTTGGTGTAACTGTTGATGCCGCTGGAATGGTTGAGCAATTGCCGGATCGTGATCTGGCCATCGATGTTCGGGTGTGTGACCCACGTGCCCACGGTATCATCGAGATCCACCAGACCTTGCTCCTGCAACTTCAAGAGCACCGTGGCCACGTAGGTCTTCGTGTTGCTGCCCACACCGAGGAACATCGTGGGATCGATCGGCGTGCCCGCATGCGATTCGCCGTACACGCCTTCCCAAACTCCCATACCCGGCACGGAAACCGCAGCCGATGCGCCTTTGATGTTGCGCGCCGTGCACGTGCTGTCCAGCACGAACTGCAGCCGATCGATGTAGGCTTGGGGCAGTTGGGCGTGTGCGGTGGTGCAGGTACAGATCAGCAGAAGTACAGAGAGAACGTAACGTGGCATCATGGGCATGGATCGGCGTTGATGGTTGAAATATATTTCTGTTCCATGAAAATGCGCCGATGGTGTGAGCAACGGTGAAGCGGAAGCGGGGAGTGGCGTTGGGGGCGCGCCGGATCCTTCGCTGTAGCCGGTTGTAATTGCCTGCGCTGCGGCGCTCCGGTCGCTTCCTTGCGCCGTCGCTGAAGCTTTGGCGGCAGTTGACTGGTCGCCTCCTGGCTGTACGCATCCGCAAGGCCTTCTGGAGCCGGGCTGCCGCTTCTCCTCCTCACGCGGGGATCACGTCCTGCGCAGCAATAAGATCCGATCCATTCCCCCAAACTTCCGTCAAGGTCGAACGCATCAGCTCATCCAATCGCGCGGTATCCGCCGATGTCGGGGTCTTCTGCATTGGTGGGTTCTGGTCATAATATGCCAGGCGCTCTTCGATCCAATCGTGCAACACCTGATCTTTCGGACCTGTTCCCATTTCATTGCCGCTGGTCTTCTTCTTCAGCAACGCATCCACGGCTTGCCGTACAGATCCGGTGGGCAGCAACCGATCCAGCAGGTGCTGGAACTCCATCGGTGCCATGGTGCCTGTCTCTTTCACCCAATCGCACGCCAGCAGCGGACGAAGCACATACAGGTATTTCTTCAACCTGATCTCATCGCCGCACAGGTATTGTACATGGTTGCGTTTGGCCATGCTCAGGTAATGGTAGGTCACCGAGATAGGGCTGAAAAAGTTGGTTGAAAGTTCACGCAAATGTCGGGCGAACGAGAACCGTTCACGGTACACGAGAGGGCTTCGCAACCACTCCAGCAATGGAGGATTGCTTTTCCGGAACAGACGCAGCGCCTTACGTAGCTCCCATCCCGCCAGATCGATGTCCATAGGCAACATCTTCTCGATCACATCGCGGTTCTCGTCAATACCCAGGTACCATTCCGGCCGGTGCACGTAGATGAAGCGCACATCCCAATCGCTGTCGGTGCTGGCGAAACCCCAGGCGCGGCTGCCACTTTCCACGGAAAGAAGGATGCGGACGTCGTGTTCCTTCTCGGTCTCGTCCATCGCTTGGTGAATGGCGCCGAGGATGTGGGGAGGGATGGCGGACATGGGTGGTGAATGTAGGTGGATACTTTCCCGAATGCGTTGCGGATGCGGGAGCTGGTGGGATGAAAGGCTTGAACTTTATGGGTCACTTTCACACTCATACACCCTCGAGAAGATCCCAAAGGGTCCGAAGGGAACACACCGTGATGCCATCTCCATATGGATGATCATCCGCCGATGGTGTCACGATCAGCTGTTTTTTCGCACCAACGGCCTCAAATGCCAGCTGGTTACCCTTGCTTAACGTAGGTGCATTGGTGGTCTTGATCTCGATGGCGAC
>JAEZAU010000004.1 GCA_023430325.1 Bacteroidota bacterium
GATCGAACTTTACTTCAAACCGTGGACGTTTGTACTCTTCCACCTGGAATCCCACGCTGCCAAAACGCTCTTCGATCCGCATGTGTCCAGTGAGACCGCCAGGAGCTTTGAACGTTCCATGGAAAGAGCCGAAAACATCGGTGGTGACTCCGATAGAATCGGTCAATTGGCCGTTCGCATCATAGATCCGCACATTGGTCAGGTACTGCGACTTCACGATGGTCGTTTTTCCACGTTTCACCGTCACGATGCCTTTAAAGAAGATCTCCTGCCCGGGCCGATAGATCGCGCGATCGGTGAAGAGGAACGTCCGGAGCGTATCCTGCAGGCCACGGCCATCGCGATCGTGCGCGTAGTAATAATTCTGCCCGGTGATGTAGCGATCGGGGCCGTTGATCACCCACCGATGACTTCCCGATCGCGACGGTGCCTTTACACTGATACGTCCGTCCGCATCGGTCGTGAGATCTTGTTGTTTCACGAAATTCCTTCCGCCGCGATCGTGATCCACTACGAATAGTTCTGCAAGCGCCCCGACGATAGGCGTTCCGTTCGATCGATCCATCACGAACAGTTCCATATTCCCATCTTGCGTTCGTTCCGCGACAGCGATCGTCGTTGACCAGAACCCAGCGAACGCGATCCTATCATTGTTCACGCGCATGCGCTGATCGCTCGAAACGATGATGGCATACCGTCCCGCAGACAGTGCCTCCACCGGCAGTTCCACCAGATGGCGATGGAGATCACCATCGTCCGGCAACTGAACTGACCATTCCTTCACGACCTTCCGCTGCAACAGGCGCTTCAATTCCTCTTCTCCCCAACGACCACGTTCTTGAACGGTTGCTTCATCCTGCACCACGCGCAGCCAGACCTGCTTCATGTTCGCGTAGCCAAGTGCGATCTTGAACGGTTCCCCGGGCTGGACGGCATCCTCCACTTGAAGATCGAGTTGCTGGGCGGTCAGTTGTTGTTTTAAGACTTCCGCCTTGCGCGCACCGAACGATCCAGGGAACTTGGAGATCGCTTCGTCCGCAAATTGCAAGGCCGTTCGTTTCTCCCATTTGTTCTCGGTGGGCTCCAACCGTTGGAAGCGACCGCCTTTCTCTACGTGCCAATGCGCCATGGCGACAGTCACTTCGCTCCAAGCCGGAAGCTTCTCCACGCGCTTGCGCAGTTCGACCAATCCGTTGTAATAGAGGCTGTCCTTGTTATCGAGCGTACTCTTCGAGCGAACGAACGAAAGCCGTTGAAGTACGATGTCGGTCAATAAGTGCGGATGATCATCAGAGAGATGTGCGCGTTCCCATTGCTGATAAATGCGCAAAGTCTGGAACTCCCACGCCGTGCTGTCGCGATGTTCGATCGGGTATTGCGTATACGGCTCGAAGATCTCGAAGTAGCGAGGTTCATCAAGCTGGAATTTCCACCCAGGTTCTGCTAACCGCGTCTCCGAATTCGACAGGATCGATAGCGCCCTTCGCGCCAGCAGATCGATCAACAAAGGCTCTTCGAAGGATCCGCTTCTCTTGTATTCACCGCCGGAAGGCCGGAGCGATCTCATCGGCCATTCCAGAAGTTCGCCCAGCTCACCTGCCGGGATGTTCCTGATCTCATTGAAAGGCTCGAGCGATCGCTGGAAATGACCGATCACTTTCTGCATGAACCGTCGCTGATCCCAGGTGGCGATATCGGAGGTGTCGCCAGCTCCTTCCACATTGGTGCGATCCAGGATGCGCCAGCGTTGCGCCTGATAGATCTGCCAGTATGCTTCGCCGAGAACACTGTGCATCAACTGGCGCAACGGGATGTTGCCATCGGTGCCGAGCGCCGCGAGCGCTTCCTCCTGCTCGCGGATCACCTGCTCTTGAACCACGCCGGTCATCTGTTGGAAACGCGATCGGTACTGCTGGGCCCGGAACTGCGTGCGCCAGTCGTTCGAAGCTTTTGCTTTTTGCAGGATGGTTTCGGTAAGCTGCAAGGCCGATGCATACTGGCCGATATTGCTCAGTGAATCCACTTTCTTCCATTGGGGATCCGTGTCCTCAGCGATAGCAGAGGCAGGTTTCCGTTGCGCACAACTGAGAACAATGACAAAGAGTCCGAGGACGATCAGGGCGATCCGTTGCATCACTTTCAACACCGCGGAATGGTGCCGCAGCGGGTACAAAGCTCGTTTATCCACCGCGCGTCTTTACACCGGCTGTACACCGATCGCGACCGTTCGTTCAATGGCATGATGAAGATCAGATACGGGGGTAACGATCGTCATGTCAGCCACATAAGCATTCCTTGACTTTTGTGTTGTGGCCGGAAAGATCGGCCGCGCCAAGGTCATGAGGATCCTGATCATCTACGGAACTACCGAAGGGCAAACAAGAAAGATCGCGCGTTACATGGAGAACCATCTCCAGGCGAAAGGCCATTCCGTGGCGATCGCCGATGCGAGTGACGAACCACCTTCGCCGGATACATATGACCTGGTGATCCTCGGCGGATCGATGCACGCGATGAAGTACCAGAGCGCGTTGAACCATTACGTTCACGGCTACATCGTGAGCCTGAACAAGAAACCCAGCGTTTTCTTTTCGGTAAGCCTTGGTGTTGTGACCGGTGAGGAGAAGGATCTGGAAGAAGCCCGGAAGATCGCACAGCATTTCGCTGATGATGCCGGCTGGAAGCCGACGCGGATCGAACTGATCGCAGGCGCGCTGAAATACACGCAGTACGATTTCTTCAAGAAGCTGGTGATGCGTTACATCTCCGGCAGCAAAGGTGGCGATACCGACACCACACAGGACTATGAGTACACCAATTGGCTGGCTGTGGAACGGTTCTGCGATGAGGTAACTCAGATGGTGAAAGAACCGGCTACTGCATGACGAACCGCTGAAGATCCACCTCGGGATGGAGCGGCTTTCCTTCGAAAAGGTGGTCGATCAGGTGATCGGCGCACCATGGCGCCACCATGACGCCGCGTGCCCCTAGACCGTTCATTACGGCATGGCCTGGCGCGATCTTTCCCAGTATCGGACGCCGATCGCGCGCAGCCGGTCGCACACCCGCCTGGTGATCGAGAATTTCTACATCGTGCGGTAGGAATTCCTTCAACTTCGCCAGAAGATGATCACGGCCTTCGCCGGTGGGTCCAGAAAAGGCATTTTCCCAGACGAACGTTGACCCAAGCTTGAAACGTTCATCACCGATCGGAAGGAGGAAGACGCCACGGTGAACGATGTTCTTCAACCGAAGACCAGGAATTCGCAGAGTGAGAACTTCACCCTTCACCGGTACCAGTCCCGGCAATTGATGGAATGGCCCTTCGCAGTGAATGATCCATTTTGCCGAGCGCCCATGGACACGAACACCATCCGAAATAGTGACGATGTCCTTTTCTTCGATCATGAATTCACTAAGTGATCCGTCAGCGTTCAGCTCGATACGATGTGCCCTCAAAAGTTCAGTGAGATCCACCCACACGCATTCCTTCACGACGCCGTAGCCCAAAGGTGCGGCTATACCGGCCTGTGCAACTTCCGGCCTTTCTTCAAGCGATAGCAGATCGGAAGCATCGCTGTTCATCGCGCGATGCCATTGCTTCACTTCATTCGCCGTAGGAAAGATCTTGATCAGATCGAGATCATGCCATGCGGTCACACCTAGCCGATCACCCAATTCCTTGAAATGAGATCTCGTCAATGGTAGTAACTCCTTGGCTCGCCATGTCAATAGATCGCGGCGAAGAGAAATGGGATTCACGACACCTGCAGCTGCCTGTGTTGAACGGTACTTTTTCGGATGATCGAAAATGTGATGGCGCAAACCGCGTTTTCGCAGCCGCTCGGACAGAACGCTACCGGCCAGGCCATGGCCGATGATCAGGACATCATGTGTACAGGAAGCCACCACCGCAAAGGTCGCGGCGAAAACCGATCAAGCTGCCGCCGATGTAGTAAGTCTGCCCATACGCTCGATCAATACCTCCTGATCATATGGTTTGAACATGAGATCATCCGCGCCCAGGCCACGTACCATTTCGTAGAGTTTCGGCAATTCGTAGGCGGTAAGGATCATGATCGGCGTAGTGATGCCCTGTGCACGAATAGACCTTGTGATCGTAAGGCCATCGCCATACGGCAGTCCCATATCGATCAATAAAAGGTCGGCATGCACCTCGTTCAACAGTTCATTCAAGTGCCTGCCATCGGGTATCGCAGTGACCTGCCAGCCGGCGGCGATCAGGCGTTTTTCAAGAAGCTTGCGGACAAGCGCATCATCCTCGATCAATACAACTCGCGCCATGGAGCTTTCTATTCTGCTCCTTGTACGATGAGGGCTTGACAAAAGTTGCCGACCTGCCTACATGCGGCCTGTGACCCACTTGAAGAGGTCGTTGCCGTTGGCATAGAGGATAAGGCCGAAGAGCAATGCCATACCAACCATCTGTGCCACCTCCAATACCCGCTGGTTCGGTGGGCGGCGGAAGATCATTTCATACAGCAGGAACATCACATGGCCACCATCCAGCGCTGGAATGGGAAGGATGTTCATGAATGCGAGCACGATGCTGAGGAAAGCCGTCATGTTCCAGAATTGCTGCCAATTCCAGGTGGCGCTGAACAGATTTCCGATGGCCCCGAAACCACCGATCTGCCCCGCACCTGACTTCGAGAAGAGGAGCTTCAATGAACTGACGTAACTCTTCAATGTGTTGATGCCATAATCAATGCCTGCCGGTATCGATGACATCAGATCATAGCGTTCGTGTTCCAGACGAAAGAAGTGCGATGGAGCCTTGTTGCCGATCCCGATAGTTCCATCCTCATTCACGGCTACTCGCACATCCATCGGCTGGCCATTCCGATAGATGCCGATCGCTACCTCCCGGCCCTTCTTCTCGCTCATCGCCTCCCTGAAATCCGCGAACCACGGGGCTGCTTCACCATCCACCGAAACAATACTGTCCCCCTTCATCATGCCTGCTTCCTGGGCCGGGCCTTTCAATACCGTATCGACCACGAAGGGAATGCGCGGTGCGAATAATCCCTTCTCCCCGCTATCAAGTATCTTATCGTGCACATTCCGTTCAAGTGTCAAGGTGCGTTGCTGTCCATTGCGCTCGATCTGGAGATCGCGATAACCGTCGATCAGCACTGCCTTTGTGACCTCCTCAAGTGTCTTTGGCGTTACTGTTCCCACCCCGATGATCTTATCACCATCCTGCAAGCCTTGCTCCTTCATCACTTCACCAGGATGCACACCGTATTTCACCTCACGCAGGGGCAGATGATCACTGCCCCATACGAACAAGATCATCACATATAGGAACAACCCGAGCAGCAGGTTCACGGTAACGCCACCGATCATGATGATGAGCCGCTGCCATGCAGGTTTTGCGCGGAACTCCCAAGGCTGTGGCGGCTTGGCCATCTGCTCCTTGTCCATGCTCTCATCCACCATACCGCTGATCTTCACGTAACCGCCGAACGGTACCCAGCCGATGCCGAACTCGGTACCGCCGATCTTCTTCTTCACCAGCGAGAACCACGGATCGAAGAAGAGATAGAATTTCTCAACTCGGGTCTTGAAGAGCCGGGCCGGAATGAAATGGCCGAGCTCATGCAGCACTACCAGGATGGAGAGGCTGAGAATAAGTTGTGCTGCTTTGATCAGGAATTCCATGCAGTGGGAATGCGTTCACGGGCGATCCGCCGCGTCTCTTTGTCGGTTTGTTCCAAGGCCTGCAGATCGGGATCCGCAAGGTAAGGTACGCGGGCAAGGCAATGTTCAACAAGCTCGCTCATTTCGAGGAAGCCGATCCGGTCTTGAAGGAAAAGTTCCACCGCAACTTCATTCGCCGCGTTCAAGATGCAGGGCGCATTTCCGCCGCACTCCATTGCATCCAGTGCGAGCTGGAGATTCCGGAACGCTTCCAGATCAGGCTTCTCGAACGTCAACGAAGCGATCGCCTGCATGTTGCAGCGCGGCCATTCGGTCGGCAGACGCTTCGGATAGGAAAGTGCATACAGGATCGGCAGCTTCATATCCGGCAGGCCCATCTGCGCCTTCATGCTCCCATCGCGGAACTGCACCATGCTGTGGATGATGCTCTGGGGATGCACAACGATCTCGATCTGTTCAGGCTTCAAATTGAAGAGCCATTTCGCTTCTATCGCTTCGAGGCCTTTGTTCATCAACGAAGCGGAATCGATCGTGATCTTGGCACCCATGTCCCAGTTGGGATGTTTCAGTGCCTGGGCTTTTGTCACTGTGGAAAGCCGCTCACGGCTCCATCCGCGAAAAGGTCCGCCGCTCGCAGTAAGCACGATCTTTTCGATCGGATTCTCCCATTCACCGGCCATGCATTGGAAGATCGCGGAGTGCTCGCTATCCACCGGATAGATGTTCACGCCTTTGCGATGCGCCGCTTTCGTGATCAGATCGCCTGCCACCACCAACGTTTCCTTATTGGCCAGGGCGATGTTCTTTCCAGCCTCGATCGCAGCGAAGGTGGGCCTTAGACCGGTGTAACCGACAAGTGCAGTGAGCACGATATCGATCCCATCCATTGCCACCACTTGTTCCAAAGCTTCAGTTCCTGCAAACACCTTGATGCCTTGCGAAAAGAGCGCATCCTTCACATGTGGCAGACGCTGTGCATCACCGATCACCACCGCGTTCGGTTTGAACTCCAGCGCCTGGCGGATCAGCAGATCGGTGTTATTACCGCATGTGAGGACTTCGATCTGGAAATGTTCCGGCCGTTCGCGGATCACTTCCAGCGCTTGTGTACCAATGGATCCCGTGGAACCAAGGATCGCTACGTTCTTCACCATTCGAACTTCCGTGCAGGCGATGCCGGCTTTGCGGAAGCTGCAAAGTTCGCCAAATAACGGCAGCTGGCACTACGCCACTTTCTGCTTGTTGCGGGCCTCGGTAAGCGTCTGTATTCTGGAAGCTGGTTCGCAGATCACCGCGCGATCACCAAAGAGTGCGATCGGAGCCTTGAGCAATTGTGGATTCCGGGCGAGCACGTAGAGCCAGCCTTCGGTATCATAGTCGCGGCCCCTCACGTGACGCTGATAGAACGGATGTGCCCGATTCATCAGGTCTTTTGGCCGGACATTGAGCTGTTCGATGACCTGGCGGAGGAACGTGGTGGACAGATGCACTTCACTTACATCCTGCTTATTCACCCGCGGCGAAAGCGAATACGCATACGCCAGTGCCTTCTTCCCCTCATATGAAGTGCTATCGTACACCAGCGTCAACTCCTTGTTGTTCAATGTACTCATGACGCAGTGGGTGTTAGGGATATGAATATAGTATGGAACTTGGCCAAATGATACTTGACAACTTCGGATCTTCGACAGATCACCGAAATCGATCGATGACCTAGGGCCTCGAAGCTGCCCGCTTCAACCGGTCATTGATGGCCCGGCCAAGACCGTATGACGGGAAAGATCCCGCAACAATTAGATCGATATCGGCAGCATCGAGCCGGCGCATGGCGGCGAAGAGATTACGTGCGGCTTCTGCCAGATCACCGGAAGGAGACAGCACCTCGCAGTGTTCCACCGGATATCGATCGGTGAATGAGATGATCCCGATCCGCTCACCTGGAGCACGTGCGATCCAAGCTGGCGGATCACCGATATATAGTGGCTTACGGGGCGCATAATGGGACCCGAGCATTCCAGGTGCCAATGGCTTGTCCTGTTGTGGTGCAGCGACGAGCTTTCCGATCACCTCCTCGATCGCTTCGACGGGCAAGCCTCCTGCCCGGTACAAGACCCACGTGCCGTCCTCCCAGCCTATTATGGTGCTTTCCACGCCTACTTCGCAAGAGCCGCCATCGAGGATATAGGAGATCTTGTCACCTAATTGTGCTGCCACATGCCGGGCATTCGTTGGACTGATATACCCGAAAGGATTTGCACTGGGTGCAGCAAGCGGATGTTCGATCGAGCGTAGAAGTTCGAGCGTAAGAGGATGCGCTGGCATGCGTACTCCCACTGTATCGAGGCCACTGGTAACGATGTCGGGCACACGCGACTGCTTCGGCAGCACCAAGGTCAACGGACCTGGCCAGAACAGACCCATCAATGCATCAGCGTCTTTTGGAAGTTCCACCACGATATTCCTGACATCCTCCTTCCGGCCCACATGAACGATCAACGGATCGAACGCCGGCCGCTCTTTCACTTGAAAGATCTTGAGTACGGCCTCTGGATCGAAGGCGTTCGCCGCAAGGCCATACACGGTCTCCGTTGGTATGGCCACCAATTGACCCGACTTTAGTAATTCAGCCGCTTTCGAAATATCCGCACCTATCTCTGCCTTCACTCATGCAAAGGTGGTGAACAGCGCTGTGGCAAAGCCTGCTCGATCGCACGGCAGATCTGGACCCTCTCCCCCCGATCACATTTCTTGGCGATCGGGTACCGATAATGGCATGAAGCTGGAAATATCCCGCGTGTTAATAGAGAAAGCCATGGAACGAACATTGTCATTGCTCGCTTGTGCGTTGCTGATCGGATCGGCGGCGCATGCCCAATCGGACGGATCGCTCGGCCTTAAGGCCGGCTTGAACGCAAGTACACTAACCGTGAATTATGCCACCGGACGCAACGGCTTACATGCTGGACTTTTCTATCGCAGCGATCCAACGTCTGCCATCGGTTACCAGGCCGAACTTCTGTACAGCGTACGTGGTGCGGATTGGCGCGTGAACATTCCCTTCATAAACATCGGCCAGGAGGCCAGTATTCGATTGAACTACTTGGATCTTCCGGTGATGGCCGTCTACCGGCCCATTCCAGCATTGGAACTTCATGGTGGTGGTTATATCGGCTATCTGCTCAGCTCCCAGTACAAGACCACGGGATCTCTTGTTGATATGAACGGCGACCTGGGTGAAGGCCAATTCAATTCAATGGATGCCGGCGTGCTGGCAGGCCTGGCCGTGAATCTCGGCCCTGTACAGATCGGCGGTCGTTACAATTTCGGTCTCACCAAAGTGAGCGATTCGGCAGCGGCCAACTTTGTTCTGGGAGATGCGAACAACCGGTTCGGCCAGATCTTCGTTTCGTTCGTCCTGCCAGGGACCGCACGTAGACCCGCACCTTAGAGCAGACCTTCCACATATCGTCGATCGTTCGCGAGGCGTGGCATCTTGCTCTGTGCATCGTTCATGCCTCGCGAATGCATCGATCGGAGAAATCCACCCCGCGGTACAAGGGTGATCACGAGCGATCGAAGCACCTGCCCTTGGATAAGGTCCCGATAATAGATGTTGCGATCGCACATGGCCTGGTCGAGGCGTGTCGCGAAACGGTCGGGATCCGTGGGCGGAACGGCGAATTCAATGAACCATTCATGGTACGGAAGCCCTGAGACCGGTGAAAGTTGCGGCGCCATGGTGAATTCGGCCACTTCACAGGGGATCTCAACCATTGTTTCCTTCAGCGCGCCTTCAACTTCTTCTGCGATCACATGTTCGCCAAAGGCACTTGTATAATGCTTGGTGCGGCCGGTGACAACGATGCGCGGCGGTGTCAATGACACGAATTTGATGGTATCGCCTATCTCATACCCCCAAAGTCCGGCGTTCGTGTATAGGATCAAAGCATATTGAACACCGATCTGTACTTCAGCGATCGAAAGCACCTTCCCGCCGGAGACCGGCCTGAAACCGAAGTAGATCCCATTGTCCAGCACGAGAAGAAGTCCTTCCTCTGAACTGCGATCCTGGTAGGCTATGAATCCTTCGCTGGCCGGAAACAGCTCGACCGCAGGAACACTACTGCCGATCAAACTTTCCATGCGGCTTCTGTAGGGACCATAATTCACGCCTCCATAGACGAAAAGCGAGAAGTTCGGAAAGACCTCTTTCACCGTGGATCGGCCTGTGTGGGCAAGCAGCCTTTCGAAATACATCTGCACCCAGGCCGGAATACCGCTGATCAGACGAAGATCCTGATCCACTGTTTCCTTCACTATGGCCTCCACCTTGGCCTCCCAATCGGGGATGCTGTTCGTCTCGAAGCTTGGCAGGCGGTTGGTTTGCAAGTAAGCAGGCACATGACCGGCAACAATACCGCTCAGCCTGCCGGTGGGTATTGCACCCTTTCGATCGAGCACCGGACTTCCCTGAAGGAAGATCATCTTTCCATCCACGAATTCTGATCGGCCACTGAAGGCGATGTAGCTGAGCAGTGCACGTTTGGCGCTTTCAAGGTGATTTGGCAGACTTGCCCTGGTGATAGGAATGTACTTGGCCCCACTGGTGGTGCCGCTCGTTTTACAGAGGTAAATGGGTAAGCCAGGCCAGAGAACATCCTTTTCCCCATGGATGATACGATCGATGTATGGCCTGAATCCTTCATAATCACGCAGCGGTATGGCTTGCAATAATCCTTGGTGATCGTTCACCTCGGAAAGTCGGTGCTCACTTCCGAAGCTGGTCTTCGATCCATTGGCCAACAGATCCTGCAACACATTGAATTGTGTACGCTCAGGCACCATGGCCCGGCGCATCACTTTCCGGCTGACCCAATGCGCATAGGCTTTCGCTATGGAAGCTTTAAGGCCCATTCACTCGAAGACCATATAGGCGCGTGGATCCACAGGCTCACCTTGAAGCCATAGTTCGAAATGAAGATGGGGACCCGTGGTGAGTTCTCCGCTGTTGCCCACTATAGCGATGGCCTCACCGGCCTTCACCCGATCGCCGACCTTCTTCAAGACAACGCTGTTATGCTTATAGATGCTCACCAGATCGTTCCGGTGCTGTACCTGCACAACATGACCGGCATCGGTTGTCCAGCTGGCCATGGTCACGGTCCCTTCCAGGCAGGCCTTCACCGCTTCTTCCGCCTTGGAAACGATATCGACGCCAAAATGTCCTTGCGACCGATCGAAGGAAGTAGTGACGATCCCACGGACGGGTGCAAAAAGAAAAACTCCGGAAAGATCCCGGCGATCGGCAGCCTTCCCTTCCACTAACGCATATGCTTCCTGGCGTTCCATCTTCACCCTTAACGCACTATCGGCCTTGCCGGGTAGCAGATCGTTCAGCCCTGGTTTCAATTCCGCCGGATCGAAGAGCGTTGTGCTGTCCACAGGAAGTTCACCGGAAAGTACTGCTCTGAGATTATCAATGTATAGATCGCGCATGCGCATCTGCTCATCCAGGGAATCGGCCTTCAGCGTGCTGCGGTATGCGTTCAACTTCGTGGTCTGGTCGGAGTAACCTGGAATGTATGTCTTCAGCGGCGTATAAACGATCACCGCGGAGACCAGGACCCCGTAACCGATGAATGTGACCAATGCCAATATTATCACGTTCAGTCGGTTAAGCCTGATGCTGATCCGTTCCTCGAAGGTGGTATCGTTGATCAGCAGCAGGCGATAACCATCGCGCAACTTCCTGAACACGCCGCTTTTTCTTCGCTTCTGTGGCTCCGCTGCCATGGCGGGCAAAGATCGCCACCACTCCAATTGCAACACCACAAGTACAGAAAGAAGCGCAAAAGATCGCCCTTGGGTGGGTGGAACAAAATAACTTCGCGCGTTCCTAGTTATCCATCACCGGCCGGTGATCCACATGCGGACCAGATCCCTCATACCAATTTTCGGGCTTCTTGCTTTGTTGCTGGCCGGTTGTTCACAGGAGAAGGACGCCTTCCTCAATCGGACCTATCACCGCCTTACGGCGCGGGACAATGGTTGGTTCAATGCCAATGAAAAGCTGAAGGAGACCGTCCGCAGTATTGAGGACAACTACGTGGACGATTACGACCAGGTGCTGCCATTGTTCGTTTACGGTACCGATCAGCAGGCGAAGTCCGCAGCACCGGATCTTGACAAATGCATAGAGAAATGTTCGCTGGTGATCGAGCGGCATAAAATGGACATCAAGGGCGAGGAAAAGAACAAGTGGATCGATGATGCCTACTTCGTCATTGCCAAGAGTCATTTCTACAAGAAGAACTATTCCGAGGCAGAACGCGGATTCTCATACATAAGCCGCAAGTACAAAGGAGGGAACCGCCAGATGGAGAGTTACATCTGGCTTGCGCGCACCGCGATCCAGATGGAACAGTTCGCCAAGGCCCAGAGCGCCCTGGACGCTGTGAAGGAGCAGAAGAAGCTTCCTAAAGGATTCGATCATGGCGACCTGAGCGCAGTGCAGGCCGAGATCGAATTGAAGCGTGGCAAGATCGATGATGCGATCGTACATCTGGAGCACGCGATCCCGCTGGCCAAGAAGAAGCGCGAAAAGGTACGCTGGGCGTTCGTGCTTGCTCAACTGTATCAGGTCAAGAGCCAGGAAGAAAAAGCCATTGAGCAATTCGCCGAGGTCTCCAAAATGAATCCGCCGTACGAGATGGCGTTCCATGCGCAGATCTTCCAGGCCCTGGCTTTCAATAAAGGGAACAGCAAGGCGATGCGCCAGCGGCTCGGCCGCATGTTGAAGGATGAGAAGCACAAGGATCATTATGACATGATCCATTATGCGCTCGCCGATCTTGACCTGAAGGAAATGCTGAAAGAGGATGCCATTGCCAACCTCAAGACCAGCGCCCAGGTGAGCACCACCGATCAGCGGCAAAAAGCGAAGTCCTTCATGAAACTGGCGGACATCTACTTTGATGACCGCATCTACGCCAGCGCACAGAAGTATTATGACAGCACCCGCACCCTGTTGAGCGAGGAGCATCCCCGGTTCGATGAGGTGGATACCCGGGCCGAAGTTTTGGGCGATCTGGTGGAGCAATTGGAGATCATCGCATTGGAGGACAGTCTTCAAGCCCTGGCGGGACTCGATGAAGAAGAACTGGAGAAGCGTGTGCGCAAGATGATCCGCGACCGTGAGGCGGAGGAGGCCGAGAAAGAGCGCCTTGAAGAAGAGGCCCGCCAACGGATAGAGGATGCACCACCCGAGAACAAGCCTCAACCGCAGACAAATACTCCTGGCGGCCGTGGAAGCTGGTACTTCTACGATCCGCAGCAGATCTCCCGGGGTCTCACCCAATTCCGTAAGCGCTGGGGCAACAGGAAATTAGAGGATGATTGGCGCAGAAAGGACAAGAGCGGAAGTGTTCTTGCCGATGAAGAAAGCGTTGAGGACGAAGACGACATGGCTGAAGGCGGCGGGGAGAAGGGTGAGGCCGAATGGAAGGATCCATCCTTCTACACCAAGGACCTGCCCAGGGATGAAGCAGCCATCCAGGCCTCGAATGCCCGCATTTGCAATGCCTTGTACATCACTGGCATGATATACAAGGAACAATTGAAGGACCGGGAGAATGCCATCGAAAGTTTTGAAGTGTTGAACAATCGGTTCGATGACTGTAATTACACCCCCGAAAGTCATTACCAACTCTATCGGATCTATATGGAGAAGGAGGCCGAAGGCTGGGTGGATCTTATGGGCGGCAGCGGATCACAGCTGTATGCGAACATCATCACGGACCGATGGCCTGATTCGGAATTCGCGCGCCTTGTCCGCGATCCCAACATCATGATGGCCGATGAGGCACGCAGGCAGGAGGAAGAAGTGGCCTACCGCGAGGTCTATCTGCTGTTCCGCCAGTACCAGTACGCTGCCGTCATCCACCGGGCCGATGAGGTCATCGCCAACCAGCCGCGAAATTTCTTGCTGCCGAAGTACCACCTGGTCAGGGCCATGTCGATCGGGGGGTTGCGAGATCTTTCTGGTTTCCGTGAGGCGCTGACATTCATAAAGACCAGTTACGCTGGTACTGATGAGGCCCGTGCTGCGGAAGAGCTCCTGGCGAACATGGACAAGTCTGCCGAAGCACCTCCACCGGCTTCGCCCAAAGCCAATTACCGCACGGACCAGGGCCAGCACTATTTCGCAGTGATCGTTCCGAACCAGGGGAATGATATGAATACCATAAAAGCAAAGATCTCGGACTTCAACCAAGCCTTCTTCAGCGGCACCAACTTCCAGATCACCAATAGCTTCTTGGACAGTGACAACCAGGTGATCCTCATCAGCTTCTTTGACAGTAAACTGAAGGCGATGGAGTATTATTCGCTCTTCAGCGAGGACAAGGACAAGCTTGCCGGCATAAATGACAAGGGTTTTCCTGCATTCCCGATAAGTCCCGATAACTACACGCAGCTGTTCAAGAACAAGGACGTTGACGGTTACGCCTCGTTTTTTTCGAAGAACTACCTGGAGCGTCAATAGAAGATATGTCCGAGGCGGCTATCTTTGTGCTGACGCTTTAGCTTTCACCTGAAGATCAAGCTATTGGATATGTTCCGAAGCGAAAAACCCGCAGCCCCTACCCCAATGAACAAGACACCAGAACCAGTTAGCCCCGGAAAGATCAACTCCATCATGGAGGGCACCTCCATTGAAGGTGAGATCCGTTCGGACAGCAACATCCGGATCGATGGCCGGGTAAAGGGCACCGTGAACGTTCGTGGACGGGTGATCGTAGGTCAATCTGGCATCATTGAAGGCGAGGTCATCTGCCAGAGTTCCGATATTGAAGGTACCGTCATCGGCAAGATCAATTGCCAGGACCTGCTTAGTCTGAAGGCCACCGCCAAATTGCAGGGCGATATCAATACCAAGAAGCTTGCGATCGAACCTGGCGCGGTCTTTACCGGCAACTGCAGCATGGCAGGCGGTGTAGTTAAGGAGATGGAACCCATGCGCATGCGTACTGAGGCCCCACGCCCGGAGCCAGCGCAGACCGCGGCTCGGTAATTACGGCCGATGCGCTCAAAGCGCTGGTCCTTTCTTCTGCCGATCGTCTCCTTCACGCTCGCGTGCGCGCTTGCGACATGGCTCGTGCTACAGGTCGCAGGCCTCCCGATGTCCCAGATGCATTGGGGCATCCTTAGTTATTTTATGATGGTCAGTCTGGCGCTACACGCCTGGCAGGAGCACGCCATGCATAACGACCCGAAAGGCTTTGTGCGGCGGTTCATGGCAAGCCTTTCGATCAAGATGTTCCTGTCGTTCTTCCTATTATTGGCTTTGTTGCTGATCCTACCACAGAAAGAAAGGTTGAGTATTGCCATCGCGTTCATCGCTCTATACTTCGCATATCTGGGTTTCGGCACAGCAAGACTTACTCATATTTTGAGGAAACAAAGGCGATGAACGGCCGGAAAGATCCATCCTACATTAAGAAAGATGTCACCAAGGGTACATCAGACTACCTGCGTTATACCGGATTGGGCATTGCGATGGTGGGGATCATTTTGGGATTCGGAGCTTTGGGCTGGTGGTTGGATGGGCTGCTGAAATGGCGCATACCCATCCTCACGTTAAGCTTCAGTCTTCTCGGCATTGTCGGCGCCATGCTCCATCTGTTCAAGGAGACGGGGAGAAAATGAACCGCACCCTATTGTTTTTCGAGGGATGGATCTACCTTTGCGGCCGTTAAAAGGGGGTGCCTTTGGCGCCCGATCATGTTGAAACCCTTGCTGCGCGCAGTTCTCATCGCATTCTGCATCCTCTTTGCCGGGCCGTTCAACACCCGTGCAAGTGATACCGGTGGGCATGAGAAGTCAAGCCTGAACCCTGGCGAGCTGATCATGGGGCACGTTGCCGATGATCACGGCTGGCATCTATGGGGTCATACTTCCCTTCCACTTCCGGTAATCCTCTACAATACCGAACGTGGCCTCTCGGCCTTCAGCAGCGGCAATTTCCATCATGGAGAACAGACTTATAAAGGTTATGCTCTGCATGAAGAGAAAGTGGTCGCTGTGAATGAGCAGGAAAGTGTACCAACACACACTGCAACGATCAACGAGGAACTGACGAAGGCGACCTGGGATATCAGCATCACTAAGAACGTATTGGCCATGTTCCTGAGCATGATCCTCATGCTTCTGATCTTCATCAGCGTGGCGAATGCCTATAAGAAGCGCGGATCGGGTGCACCGAAGGGGTTGCAGAGCTTTGTGGAGCCGATCATTGTTTTTGTGCGTGATGATGTGGCCAAGGCGAACATCGGCCCGAAGTATGAGCGTTTCATGCCGTTCCTGCTCACTGTTTTCTTCTTCATCCTGCTGAACAACCTCATGGGGTTGATCCCGATCTTCCCGGGCGGCGCCAATGTTACCGGCAATATTTCGATAACCCTTGCTCTTGCCGCGTTCACCTTCATCCTAACTGTGATCAACGGTACCAGCTACTATTGGGGCCATATCCTGGCCATGCCGGGCGTGCCTAAATGGGTGTTGATCATCCTTACCCCGGTGGAGATCCTCGGTGTGTTCATGCGGCCGCTGATCCTCATGATCCGATTGTTCGCGAACATCACTGCGGGCCACATCATTGTCTTGAGCTTCTTCGCATTGATCTTCATCTTCGGGCAGATCAGCGCAGGCTTGGGCTACGGTATCTCCATCGTAAGCCTGGTGTTCACCATATTCATGACCATGCTCGAACTTCTGGTGGCGTTCATCCAGGCGTTCGTATTCACCTTTCTTTCCGCGATGTACCTCGGCGCTGCGATCGAGGAACCGCATCCTGACCATCATCATTAGACCAACTCAAACTTCAACCTTTTCACATGTTCCTCTCGATCCTCCTGCAAGCTGCCACTGAGCCAAGCAACCTGCATTTCGGTTTTGCTGCCATCGGCGCTGGAATTGCCGCGCTCGCAGCCGGTATCGGCATCGGCCGCATCGGTGGCGATGCCATGCAAGCGATCGCCCGTCAGCCGGAAGCCACCAACGACATCCGTGCGAACATGATCCTTGCCGCAGCTCTCGTTGAAGGTGCCGCCATGTTCGGCATCGTAGTGGGCCTGCTCGCAATGGTGCTCTAAGAGGTACAACGCCGTTGCTGCGGCAAATTGAAACGTAACGCTCATGTTGATCGAACCCTCATTCGGCCTCATCTTCTGGATGACCGTCTCCTTTCTGGCGGTCCTCTTCATCCTGAAGAAATTCGCCTGGAAACCGATACTCGGCACGCTGCACGAACGCGAGCGCACGATCGAGGACGCACTCAACGAAGCGAAGAAGGCACGAGAAGAGATCTCGGCGATGAACGCCCGCAATGAAGAGCTCATGCGCGAAGCACGCGAAGAGCGCGAGATCCTGCTGAAAGACGCGCGGGACATCCGCGATCGTGAGATCGCCAATGCCAAGGCGCGTGCGAAGACGGAAGCCGACGCACTGCTGGCCCGGGCGCGTGAGGATATCCGCAACGAGAAGAACGCTGCGCTCACCGAAATGAAGAACCAGGTGGCCGAGCTCAGCATCATGGTGGCCGAACGGATCCTCAAGGAGAAGCTGGATAGCACTGCTGCACAGCAGTCCCTTGTGGAAAAAGTGATGAACGAGGCCGATCTGCGCCGCTCATGAACGTCTCTCCGGTAGCATATCGATATGCGCGTTCGCTCATGGACCTTGCTCGCAGCGAGGGCCATCTGGAGGGAACGAGGGAGGATATGAGCCTGGTGGCCGACACGATCGGTAAGAATCGTGATCTGCACGTTTTGCTGAAGAGTCCTGTGGTGAAGGCCGATAAGAAAGCCCGGATACTTGACCAAGTGTTCGCTGGTAAGATCGGCACTGTGACCGCCCGTTTCATCTCGATCCTTGTTCGAAAGAACCGTGAAGCGCTGTTGCCGGAGATCGCACAGGCTTTCACCTCACTTTATCGTCAGGAAAAAGGGATCGTGGTCGCCGAAGTGAGATCGGCGGCTCCGCTCAATGAAGCCTCACGCAAGCAGGTGCGCCAGCTTGCCGAAAGACAATACCCACAGAAGGCCATCGAGATCTTGGAGACGGTGGACCCTTCATTGATCGGTGGACTGATCGTCCGCATTGGTGATGACCAGTATGATGGCAGTGTATCACGCCGTCTTCAGGATCTGCGCCGCAAATTCTCCGAGAACCCGTACATACCCGAGATCTAAGAAGCAATGGCTGAAGTAAAACCCGCAGAAGTGTCGGCGATCCTGAAACAGGAGCTCGCTGGTTTCCGTTCTGAGGCCGAACTGGAGGAAGTAGGCACCGTGCTGCAGGTGGGCGATGGCATAGCCCGCATCTATGGGCTCAGCGGCGTACAGAGCGGTGAATTGATCGAGTTCGGCAGCGGTCTGCGCGGGATCGTGTTGAACCTCGAGGAGGACAACGTCGGCGCAGTATTGCTCGGACCGTCAGTCGGCGTAAAGGAGGGTGACACCGTGAAGCGCACGAAGCGTATCGCCAGCATCCAGGTCGGCGAGGAGATGGTGGGGCGTGTGGTGAACACACTTGGAGAACCGATCGATGGACGTGGCCCGCTCGGCGGAAAGCTATATGAGATGCCCTTGGAGCGCAAAGCGCCAGGTGTCATCTACCGCGAACCTGTTAAGGAGCCGCTACAGACCGGGATCAAGGCGGTTGACGCCATGATCCCGATCGGCCGTGGCCAGCGTGAATTGATCATCGGTGACAGACAGACCGGAAAGAGCACCGTGGCGATCGATACGATCATCAACCAGCGCGAATTCTACGATGCGGGCAAACCGGTCTATTGCATCTATGTGGCCGTGGGGCAGAAAGGCTCCACCGTTGCGGCTACCGTAAAGCGCCTCGAGGAAAATGGCGCCATGCCATACACGATCGTTGTAGCGGCCAACGCCAGCGATCCAGCGCCCATGCAGTTCTACGCACCTTTTACGGGGGCTGCGATCGGTGAGTATTTCCGCGATACCGGCCGTCCTGCATTGATCGTATACGACGACCTTTCAAAGCAGGCAGTGGCTTACCGCGAGGTTTCGCTCCTGCTGCGCCGCCCGCCTGGCCGGGAGGCTTATCCTGGTGATGTGTTCTATCTGCACAGCCGTCTTTTGGAGCGTGCGGCCAAGATCACGAATGATAATAGTGTCGCCGCTCAGATGAACGACCTTCCCGAAAGCCTTCGCGGCATGGTGAAGGGCGGTGGTTCTCTTACAGCTCTGCCGATCATTGAAACACAAGCGGGTGACGTATCCGCTTACATCCCCACGAACGTGATCTCCATCACGGACGGGCAGATCTTCCTGGAAAGCAACTTGTTCCTTTCAGGTGTCCGCCCAGCGATCAACGTGGGTATCAGCGTAAGCCGTGTAGGCGGTAACGCACAGATCAAATCCATGAAGAAAGTGGCCGGAACGCTGAAGCTCGATCAGGCCCAGTATCGTGAACTTGAAGCCTTTTCCAAATTCGGATCGGACCTCGATGCTGCAACAAAGGCCGTTCTGGACAAAGGTGCGCGTAACGTGGAGATCCTTAAACAGCCCGAGAACAGCCCGATGCGCGTGGAGGAACAGATCGCGATCATTTACTGCGGTACTCGCGGCCTGCTGACGAAGATCCCTGTAAAGAACGTAAAGCAGTTCGAAGCGGAATTCCTCGCTGTACTACGGAATAAACATGCAGATACGCTTGAAGCATTGAAGCGGGGCGAATACAACGACCAGATCACTGGCACCTTGGAGAAAGTGGCCAATGACCTCGTGAAAAGCCTGGACAATTAAGAAAAGGCACCGATGCCAAGCCTGAAGGAAGTTCGCAACCGGATCGTTTCGGTCAACAGCACCAAACAGATCACTGCCGCCATGAAGATGGTAAGCGCGGCGAAGTTGCGGCGTGCGCAGGATGCGATCATCCGTATGCGTCCCTATGCTGAAAAGCTGCAGACGATCCTGAGCAACGTAAGTGCAAGCCTGGATAGTGGTGAAGGGCGGTTCAGCCAGCAACGGGAGGAAAAGCGCGTATTATTCGTTCCGATCGTGAGCAACCGGGGACTGGCCGGGGCCTTCAACACCCAGGTCTTCCGCCTTATGCGCCGGGCCGTCGCTGAAGCACAGGGCCAGGGCATCCAGGTCAACATCCTTCCGATCGGAAAAAAGGCGATGGACAATTATCGCCGCACCGGACTTCTTGATAATGCGTTGCCTACCGATCTGGCCAACCTGTACGACGGACTGAATTTTGAAAAGGTGGCGCCCGTGGCAGAACTCCTGATGGATAAGTTCGCCGACGGTTCATATGACCGGATCGTTCTTTTTTACAACAAGTTCAAGAACGCCGCAGTGCAGGTCGTGACGGAAGAGCAATTCCTCCCGATCCCACCCACAGCGCCTTCCACCGAAAGGAAAGAAGCGAGATCGGTAGGCGAGCACATCATGGAACCTGATCGCCGTACCATTGTGGAAGAGATCATTCCGAAGAGCCTGAAGATCCAATTGTACAAGGCGATACTTGATAGTCATGCCGCAGAGCATGGGGCTCGCATGACTGCTATGCATAAGGCTACGGACAACGCCGATTCCCTGCTCAAGGACCTGAAGCTTTCCTATAACAAGGCACGGCAGGCTGCGATCACAGGTGAGATCCTCGAGATAGTTGGTGGCGCCGAAGCATTGAACGGCTGA
>JAEZAU010000033.1 GCA_023430325.1 Bacteroidota bacterium
GCCGTTGCGGAGGCATTCCAGAATGGACGCCATGGATGCGCTGTAACGCTGCCTGCGCATGGCAGGCGCGTTACCTTTGTGCTAGCTTGTATTCATCTTCTTTCGCGAGTTGGTGGAACATGAGCGATCAAAGCCCTCGGTGTTGCAACCACCGGGGGCTTCTTTGTTCCGGCCTTGGCCGCATTACAGTAGAGAGAGCACACGCGCTCCTGCCGGGCGTGGTGATCGCTCGAAGACCATCATGATATGTGATCATGGTCTTCATTGCGAGATCAATGTAGGTCAGGAAAATGATAATTCATGCCGATCGTTGAAACAGATGATACGGTTTTCAGGAGTGGTGCAGGGTCCCTTTCAGGAGACCCTGCAGAGGTTTGACCGGACATCCGCTAATGCATTACCATGAACTTTGAACGACCTGTTCCTTTCTCATTCCAATGGGTGATCATGTAATGAACAAGAGCGGATCGACCGATACCGAATTCGTGGACCAGTTGATGACTGCTGGATTTATGAGCGGCGCATTAAGGGGATCATCTTTCAAGAGGCCTACATACATTGCATCATTCCCATTTGAAGAAAAGACTCCCGTCCGCATCCAATCGCGATATCCAGGCATAGCATTTACCATACTGCTGATCGGTGTTCCACTTAGATGAAGCCTGGTCAACGGTGGTATGGCGGCCGAAAACCCTGGGCCTACCCCAAGATTCCCTGATAGATCCAGATTGTTGTAACCGTTAAATACGAAATTCTGCAACGTTGGCGTAAGCCACATCTCAGAAATCCCATCTCCGGTGGTGTAGAACTCGATCGGCTGGTCGCCGGCATCGTGGCGGATCTCCAGCGGTATGGTGGTATTCACATCCCAACCAACATAATCGGGTGGATTGAGAGTAAGCGGGTTGTTCTGCTCAATGGTCACCTGTGCGTTCAGTGATGCCAATATGCACAACCCAAAAACACCTGCCAAAGTTCTTCTTAGTCTTTTCGTTCTCATGGTCTTTCAAGTTTGTTGTTCCACCGAAAGACCGGAATTCTACTACTCGATCAACACGAACTTGAAAGACTTGCTTCCAAACCCTTCATTTAATCGAAGCATATAGCTCCCACGTGCTAATGAACTAACTTCAATAGTGAACCAGTTCGCAGATACTGTTTCCGTCCAAACCACCCGTCCAGTTCCATCCAACACTTCGGCTCTCGAAGGCCGCCTCAGTCCTTGGACCACGATCACATCTCGTGCAGGATTCGGATACACTGAGAGGTATTCCGGCAATACGTGTTGCGTTCCTGTGACTAGCGCGCATCCTTTTGGATCTGGTGAGACACAGACCTTGTCAATTAGTGTGTATCCACGTCCAGGGATCGGCCGATACTCGAAATGCAACGTATCAATGTTCGCATCATCGAAGTGATTGCCGATCATCACGTATTGATAGGAACTATCCGCCACGAAACTTCCGCTGATGAGCACCCAATCGATAGTATCAGCAAGAATGCCTGAATGGTAAACGTGGGCATGATTTTCCGGTATGGGTAATGGATCACCAGGCTCAAATTGGCGCTGTTCCACAGTAAAGAGCATCCCCATTCCGCTTGATGCGATCCACGCTTGATTGCTTTGGCCGTCATCACGGAAAGCCGCGTTCGCATAGAAGCTGGCATAGTAAGTCTGGCCAATCAGTAACGGAGAGAGCAACTGGACCATCCAGTATTCGCGTACTCCAAACTGTTGGTTATAGGTCACCACGCCACCATATGCTTCTCCTTCGTATGGAAATTGGAATGTAGCCACGTTCAGGGGTACACTATTAAAAGCACCATACGGTAGACAGCTCTGAAAGTGATCCGTTGTTCCACCACCTGTGAACCAATGCAGCGGTCCCGTTTCGGGGTAGTAATAGGTGTTCAGGATCAAACAGGTATCAGCTTCTTCGAATCCAGGGTTTGGAATCAGGTTCTGCGCTTCACAGCGAAGAGCTACAACGAACAACAAGCAGCCAAGCCAAAGAGATAAGCTCCGGCCGGGCCGCTTGCTATTCATTGTTCGGTTAAGCATAGTCGTTCAAAGTTCATGTTGATGCGATAGTGGGCACTGTACAGAGACAGCTTGTTCGCCCAAGCATCGGTCCGGTCTTCAATATTCAGCGCAAGAATATGCCTTGGTCCGTGGCGCTGGGTACGGCGGCATCCCACGAATGGACGTCATGGGGCGTGGTAGCGCTGCTCACACCTCTGGTGGCTGCGCTACCTTTGTGCTAGCTTGTATTCATATTCCTAATGGCTTTAGGGGGTGAATGTTGAGCGATCAAAGCCCTCGGTGTTGCAACCACCGGGGGCTTCTTTGTTGCGGCCTTGGCCGCATTACAGTAGAGAGAGCACACGCGCTCCTGCCGGGCGTGGTGATCGCTCGAAGACCATCATGATATGTGATCATGGTCTTCATTCGGTGTAACAATGTATGAATGAGGTGTTGAAGAACGGAAAGCCCTGCTGGCGAATCCCTCACAGGACCTGCGTAAGCGGCGCAGGCGGAAAGCCCGACCCCACCCCCGGCCCCTCCCCGACCTCCCCCTCTTTCTCCCCCTCCGGTAGTGGGGGAAGATCTTGGAGAGGGGAGCGAAGCGGTAAAGAAGTTATTGGGAGGCCTTGCAGCCGGAGCAGCGACCTGACAGGAAGTCGCCCAAATAATGCCCATGACAAGGAAATTGAATGACTGTTGATCCGTAATATCGTACCCATGGATGCCGGCATTCGTTCATACAATATCAGCCTTGCACCTGCCGAGCAGCAGATCGCGGATCTGCTCGCAAGGGAGATAGATCGTGTGCTGCGTGAGGCAGAAAGCAAGATCTGGCACGGGCATCCGGTGTGGTTCCTTGATGGCAACCCCATAGTGGGATACAGCAGGTTGAAGGACAGTGTGCGCCTGCTGTTCTGGAGCGGCCGATCCTTCAATGAGCCGGGGCTGGCGGATGAGGGTTCTTTCAAGGCCGCGGAGAAACGATACAGATCCGCCGGCCAGGTAGACACGCGGGAATTGCAGCGCTGGCTGGAGAAGGCGCGCGAGATACAGTGGGACTACAAGAATATCGTGAAGCGCAAGGGTGTGCTGGAGCGGTTGAAGTGATCTGTAGGGGAAGACTTGGTAATTCCCTGAATGCTGCAACGTAGCGATCACGGTTTGATCACCATGGATCGCCACCTCCGACCGTTGCTATCGGTGATCTCCATCAGATAGGTCGCTGCCGGGAGCGATCGAAGGCCTTCAATGATCGTGGGGGCGGCAGTGGAAGTCTCGATCTTGACGATGCGACCGGAAAGATCGCGCAGGATGATGCGCTCCGCATGAATTCCTTCAATGACGATACGATCGGTGAACGGGTTCGGGAACACCTGAACGGAATGCTCGTTCTCAGCTACGGAATTGCCGATGTCATCCTCTGAGCAGATGGTCAGCGATCCACCGTTCTGGTAGCGCATCTTCGCGGGAATGGTGCCCGGCGCTTCGGCCTGCGGCCCGATCTGCGGCAGCGAGACGATCGGCGACAGGAACAGCGGGAATTCTTCCAGATAATATGTGGTGTCGGGAAGGATATCGGTACCGGGTGGTGTTATGGCGCCTTGGGAAAGGTTGCCATGCATGAAGTGTCCGATGCCCTGCAACGCCATGAAACCATTGATCTCATTGCCTACGATATTCACTGAATCGGTGGCCGGCGCATTGTTCATCACCAGCCCATAACCTCCAGCCCGGTTCCTGAAAAGTGTGTTGAACGGCCCGTTCTTCCCATGCGAATCATCGATCACGATGTTCTGCACGATGTTGCTTTCGAAGAGGTTCAGGTACGGATGATCGCCGTGCATCACCAGATCACCCGCGGCATTGGCCGGTAGTGGGGGCTGCTGCCAGAACGGATCGACGCTGTAGTTGTAGGCGAAGACATTTCCATTGGCACCGATCTGCACCAGCATGCTGTGCCGCAGATGCTCGAAGATGTTGTCCTGCACCAGCACTTCGCCGGAAGTGTTCGTCATGTTGACGCCATATGCCTTTCCACCACTGCCATAATTGAACGCATGATGCAGATGATTCCCGGTGATCTCGCAATTGGTACTCTCATAGACCTCGATATGAGCGAAGTTCGTCATCTCGCTTTCCACGCCCTTCACCCAGCAATGCGAGGCCTTGTTGAGCCAGATGTTGGAGAACTGTTCCACGGTCTGGTCCTGCCGCACGATCTTCAGGCATTCGACCCCGCTGAACCAGCATGGATCGATACGGCGGATGTACGATGTTGCTGCCTCATAGTTCGCGCGAAGCGGCGAGGATAGTATGAAGGTGGCATCGCCGGCCTGTTCCACATGCGCCAGTTGACCTGTTGTACCGATGGCCCAGGGCGACACCACCAGGTCCGCATCATCGCGATAGAAACGCAGCAGATCGCCTGGCACGAACGGAAAAGGAATGGTGGTGCTCACTGCTGTGGAGCCGCGTGACAGATCGCTCGCGATCGGGTATTGCTCCGGCGATTCCGAGCCGATGAAATTGATGCAATGTCCACTGCCACCGAGATCGAAATTGAATGTGGTCAGATCACTTCCAGCACCACGAACGATCACACTATCGGGCACGATGATGCCGCTGGTAAAAAGGAATTCCCCTTCGGGAAAAGCGATCACGGTCATCTGTCCTTCCGCTGCGGCAATAGCTGCATTCCAGGCAGTGTTCGTGGATGACGACCCATCGGCTACAGCACCGAAGTCCATGATGTTCAATTCCAGCGTAGGCTCCGGGATCGGGTAGATGAAGCCGGCGTTGGACCAATCGGTGATCCGTTCGATCGGAATGACCTGTGCGTTCAGCTGAACGATCGATAGGAACAAATAGATGATCCATCCGGATCGGTGCGTGAACTGACCCATGATCTCCTTGCTTGACCTTAAAAGTAATAGCGATCGAAAGAGATCAGGTCGAGATCGATGGAAGAAGGAGGTTGGGGCTTGAAGCTTCCCTAGCTTCCCTGCTCGGTCTCCAAAAAGGTCTGGCGCAGATCGTAGATGATGCCTAGGCTCACCGCCAGGCCGCCCATGCCTTGCTCGAACATCTGCCAGAGCACATCGGCCATAACGTGCATCATGCCTGCTTTCGCGAAGGACATGCCCAGCACGAAGATCACCAGATACACGAAGAAGCCACCTGCCGCACCGATCAATGTGGAGTAGAACGGGAACGCACCTTTCAGGGAGATCCACTCGTACTGGATCGCTTTATGGACGGCAAGCGTGAAGGCCAGGCCAATGACCAGATAGATCAATGCGGCGAGGCAGAAATACAGCGAGAGCGGAATGGTCAATTCCTGCAGATCGTTGAGCGCCACCCCGTGCCAGAGGTAGGAAAGGCCGAACATGACTGCTGACGAGATCAACCATGGAGCCAGTATATATCGCTTCAACAACATGCTCTTGAAGGCCCGAAAGTTAATACCCCCGGGCAGCGCAAGTAGTGACGTTCGTCGTCCTCAAAGCGTAATTTGCACACCGGAATGTCGCGATCGAAGATCTTTTTGCGGTCGATCTACGCACTTTTGCTTGCGGGGTCGCTGGCCGCATGCCGAAAGGAAAAGCCCGCCCAGTGGGAAATCGATGTGCTCGGCCCGCTGATCAAGACCACGTTCACACTTGGCGACCTGCTCGCCGACAGCTTGACCACCGTGGATGGAAATGGCGCGATCACTTTGGTCTACTCCGATGAACTTTTCGCCTTGCGGCTGGACACGGTGCTCCAACGCCCTGACACGAGCTTTTTCTATTCTTATGTATTGCCTGTGCCGGGGCCGTTGAATTTTCCCGCAGGAATAACACCGCTCGATCAGAACGATATCACCCGCTTCGATCTGGGCGATGTTCAACTGCGCACACTCATCATCCGCGAAGGTTTTCTTGATCTTCAGTTGAAGAACATGATCGCAAGCGGCATCATCGGCACCTTCAGTCTGCCGGGTTCACAACTGCAGGGATCGCCTGCCTCCATGACGCTCACCACCGGCCCGGGAACACCCAGCCAACCCGCGATCTCCACAGGAACGCAGGATCTGGCAGGTGCTGTCTTCGATCTGCGTGGGCCTACGTTCGATGATGTGAACACCCTGGCCACGCATCTTACCGCACAGCTCGATCCCAACGGTAATGGAGCCATTGTCACCGATCAGGACAGCATCATCACATCTGTTACGTACCGCGATCTTCTACCCCAATATGCGAAGGGATATTTCGGGCAGCGTACGGTGGAGATAGGGCCGGACAGCACGGAGCTCGATCTGTTCGATCGGATCGTGGATGGTGTTCTTGATCTGGACCAGGTGACACTTCGGGTGAAAGTGGAGAACGGTCTCGGAGCGGATTTTCAGGTCTATCTCCGGCAGTTCCGTGCAGAGAATACGCGCACCGGTGTATCGGTGGATATGGCGCATACCATCATGCAAGGACCGATGAACCTGAGCCGTGCATTGGAGACCGGTGGAAGCTTCCAGCCCACGTTCTACGCGAACGAACTGGACAACAGCGACAGCAACATCGATCTGTTCCTGGAAACACTTCCCGATCGGCTCACCTATGAGATCGATCTGGAGATGAACCCGCTTGGCGACATCAGCAACGGCAACGATTTTCTGTACTACGACAGCCGGGTGCGTGCGGAACTGGAAGTGGAGATCCCACTGAACATCATCGCCAGCAACCTCACGTTGGAGAACATCTTCGAACCCGATCTACCCGGCAGTGCGGAAGCCCATTCACTGATCAACGGTGAGCTGAAGATCTTCGCCACCAACGGATTTCCATTTTCCGCCGGGCTCCTTATCGATATAGTGGACATTGATGGCAATGTTTGGAGCAGTCTTCCAGTGGAAGGAACGATCGCGTCGGGAATACTTGGCAGCGATCTCTTCGTGCAACAACCGGTCGACTCAAGGCTTGCCACCACGCTCACTGAAGATCAGGTGAACATGCTGTACAACGGTGGAAGGTTCCGCATCCGCTCGGTCTTCAACACGGCCGATCAGACACAGCACATCCAGTTGCTGGATACCTACAAGTTGGATCTGCAGGTGACCGCCGGCGCACATTACCTGGTGAACAGGGATGAATAGAAGCCTCGTACTCTTCATCCTTCTATCGATCGGCGGCCTTTGCAAAGCGCAGCTCCATCTGTTGCCGCACGACAGCATTGTGGATCTGCCGATGGAGCGCCAGAACAGGATCGCGATCGAAGGCTGGGGAGACTACAACTCCAACGCGATCTTCAATGAACTGCCGTGGAACATCCATCTCGGTGGCTACATCGATCGGGATCTGCGCGGTCGTTCCCGTGACGAATTGAAAAGCCGCAACAGCGCAGGTTATGATCTCGGCACGCGCATCATCTGGACCGGCCGCGACAGTCTTTTCGGTATTGCGAATTTGCGTCCCGTACTTTCGATCGGTTACCGGAATCTGTTGGGCATGCGCTTCGCCCCGGACATCTACGAACTCACATTCTTCGGCAACAGGCATTTCGAAGATCGTACGGCTTCGATCGCTCCCAGTGCCCATACGCAGATGGCGTGGGAATTCTTCGGGTTCGGGGTGCAGGATGCGCGCAGCGGATCGAACGTGCAACTGCAGGTGGTGCGCGGCCGGCAGCTCAACGCAAGCGAGATCCGGACCGGAAGCATCTACACCGCACCGGATGGCCGCGTGATCGATGTCGGGATCGATGGCACTTATCACCAAAGCGATACCGCCGGCCTCGCCGAAGAACACACCAACGGCCTGGGTGCCGCGATCGCAGGTCAGTGGAATTTCAATGGGATCATCGGCGCACGGAAGTATCGTTTCTCACTGTCAGTGGATGATGCCGGCTTCATCCTCTGGAACGATAATTCCCTGCAGATCGAGCGGGACACCTCCATTG
>JAEZAU010000044.1 GCA_023430325.1 Bacteroidota bacterium
ACAAGGTGACCAAGCCGAAGATCACCCCTGTGGAGATCAACCGCGAGATCCGCAGCGCATGGCGCGAGAACTGGGACAAGATCCCCAGCGCGGACATCACCCCGATGTTCATCGACTACAAGACCGCCATCGCGCACCGCACCCTCAAGAGCGGCGTACCCGTAGCGCACGTGAGCAACCCCAGCAACGACCTGTTCTCGCTCCTGTACGTGCTGGACATGGGCACCCTCAACGACCGTACGCTGGCCCTCGCAGTGAAGTACCTGCCTTACCTCGGCACCAGCAAATACAGCCCCTCCGATCTGAAGAAGGAGTTCTTCAAGCATGGCCTTTCCATGGGCGTGAACGTGGGTGAGGACCGTGTGTACGTAAGCCTCTCCGGCCTCGAGAAGGATCTCGCCAAGGGCGTCGAGCTGATCGAACACCTACTCGCCGATGCGCAGCCAAACGAAGAAGCGCTGAAGGAACTCATCAACGACATCGAGAAGGAGCGCCTCGACCAACTGAAGGACAAGCGCGCCATCCTCTTCAACGCCATGTTCAACCATGCGCGCTACGGCGAGCGTTCGCCCTTCAAGGATCAGATGAGCATCGATGAAATGCGCGCCATGGGCAGCAAGGAGCTCATCGCCAAGATCAACGAACTCACCAGCTACGAGCACCGCGTCTTCTACTACGGCCGCAAAGCGACAGACGATGTCGTTGCCTTCCTCGAAAAGGCGCACCCTGTGCCCGCGAAGCTGAAACCGTATCCCGCCGCCACCGACTACAGCGAACTGGAGACCGCCGGCAACACCGTGATCTTTGTGGATCACGACATGGTGCAGACCGAGATGCTCCTCGTGAGCAAGTCTGGCCCCTTCGATGCCGAGCGTATGCCGTATGCATCGCTCTTCAACGAATACTTCGGTTCTGGCCTCTCATCCATCGTGTTCCAGGAGATCCGCGAAGCCAAGGCACTTGCATACTCCGCCTACTGTTCCTACGGCACGCCCAGCAAGAAGGAGCACGCGCATTACGTGCGCGCTTTCGTGGGTACCCAGAGCGACAAACTCGGCGATGCCATCACCGCCCTCCTCGCGCTCATGAACGACATGCCCGCCGATGAGACCCAGTTCGCCGGCGCCCGCACCAGCGCGCAAAAGGTCATCGCCAGCGACCGCATCACCCGCGAACGCATCTACTGGAGCTGGGACAACGCCCGCCGCCTGGGCCTCGAACACGACTACCGCAAGGACAGCTACGAGCGCATCCCCGCCATCACGCTGGAAGACATGCGCAAGTTCTTCGAACAGGAGATCAAAGGCCGCAACTACACCTACCTCGTCCTCGGCAAGAAGGAGACCACCGATTTCAAGACTCTGGAGAAGCTAGGAGAGGTGAAGGTGTTGAGCAAGAAGGATGTGTTCGGGTATGATGTGATGCAGTAGGGCCATAAAGTGAAAGAGTGAAAGGGTGAGGGGACCGCGATCTTCTCACCCTTTGCTTCTTTGAGAGGTCAATGCACTTTGCTAGGTGATCCACCAATGCGGCAAAGGCAATTCACACTTTCACGCTTTCACAGATACTTTGGGCGTGCCACCGCTCCGGCCTTTTGGGGCCGGTGCGGTGTCGGGTCGCCGCTGCAAGTCCTCCCTGCGGTCCGGGCTTTTCGCTATGCCCCTCACGCAGCTGGCGCAAAGCCAGAAGATCCCGATCCAACAGGATCTTTCCGCGTGAACATCGTAACAGGCACCATGTGCACCACCGCACCGATCACCTGCGCGGCACATTCAACACCTCGACCTATCATACGGAGCCCGTCACAAGGTCAGGCGCCATAAATCTCTCATAGCCCCCGATCATCTATCACCTGGAAAAAACAAAGCCCCGCCGATCGGCGGGGCTTTCAATTTCAAATGAGGTTCGATCAACCGACCTTCTCAACATTCGCTTTGATGCGAAGCTGGGTCTCTTTCGGTTCGGTGTTGGCAATGATCGTGACGGTCTTTGTCTGTGCGTTCTCCTGCTTGCCTGGCTTGTATACCACCTTGATCTCCTCCGTGGCGCCCGGTGCGATCGGATGCTTGGGATATTCAGGGACAGTGCAACCGCATGAACCGGTGGCGCTCTCGATGATCAGCGGCTCAGTGCCTGTATTGGTGAACTTGAAAGTGTACGGGTTCTCTGAATCCTGCTTGATGTTGCCGAAATCGTGCTCGTACTTTTCAAAAGTGAGGGTCGTCTTCGGTTTGTTGTCCACCGGAGCGCTGTTCTGCGCCAATGGATCGAAGCTTGCAGGAGCGGTGTTCGGATCGTTGGGGGCAGCTGTCTGGGCGGCGGCGGTATTGGCTTTCGCAGCCACTAACGAGCCACTATCGGAAGCGTCGTTCTTTCCGGTGAAAAGAGCCACTGCAATGGCCACCATGGCGATGGCGATCACGCTGAGCAGTGCGATCTGTACTTTGTTGTTCATTGAGGTTCGGTTGCTGTGGTTCGGTGCGCGAATTTAACGGGAATGCCTGTTCCGCAAGGATGGATCAACAATACCTTAACAGTGCCCCGATCACTTGTTGGCCATGCCCAGGCGCTGATGCACATTGTCGTTCAACGCCTCGAGCGCCGTCTGAAAGCTCCTGTCCACCGGATTACCGGCATTGATCACCTGCCAGTAGGCCGAAGTGTCCCAAAGGTCACGGGCTATGAGCGCTTTCAATCGCAGGTCGATCAAGGACTTCGATCGCATGAGGCCATCGGCATCGGGTTCGATCCCTTCCTTCGTGGCCTGTTCCTGAAGATCAAGAAGTATCTCATCAGTGATATGGAAATCCGTGGTGAAGGAGGCGATGGACTTATGCTCGTTCAGCAATCTGGCGCGGTTCGCATCCACGTAGTTCAACGCGAAGGTGTTCAGCACGCCTTTGCGAACAAGCTGGCCGAAATGATCGGAGCTCATCGTGGTATCGATCGGTACGAACATGTCAGGCATGATCCCTCCGCCGCCGTAAACGATACGTTTGTTCATGGTGTAGTACTTCACCGTATCCAAGTGATTGCTGTCCGCCTCGGTCAATTGCCCTTTCACCAGCCGCTCGAACTTTTCCCGTTGATATGCTTCCACGCCCTCGTCGTATGGTTTCTGTATCGATCGGCCGCTGGGTGTGTAATAGCGTGAAACAGTGAGGCGCACGGCACTTCCATCGGGCAGCATCACAGGGCGTTGCACAAGGCCTTTTCCGAAGCTCCGCCGGCCAATGACCAATCCACGGTCCCAATCCTGAACAGCCCCGCTCACGATCTCGCTGGCGCTTGCCGAACCTTCATCGATCAACACCACAAGCCGCCCTTTTTCGAACCTCCCTTCCTTGGTGGCGTATGTGTCCTCGCGCGGTGAATTGCGCCCTTCGGTGTACACGATGAGCTTTCGATCGGCCAGGAATTCATCGGACATTTCGATCGCCGTACGCAGGTAACCGCCACCATTGCCCTGCAGATCCAGGATGAGGTCCTGCATGCCTTGAAGTTTCAGGTCATCGAGCTTCTCACGGAATTCCTTCATGGTGGTGGCCGAGAAGCGGCTCACTTTGATGTAGCCCACCTGGGGTGCGGCCATGTAAGAGGCTTCCACGCTGTAGATGGGGATCTTGTCCCGGGTGATGCTGAATTCAAGCAGATCGCTTTCGCCGCGGCGATGGATGGCCACGATCACCTTACTGCCCTTTTTGCCGCGAAGGCGCTTCATGACATCGGAGTTCTTGAAGCCTACGCCGGCCACCAGTTCATCATCGATCTTCACGATGCGATCACCGGCACGAATGCCCAGTCGTTCACTGGGACCTCCAGCGATGGCATCCACCACATAAATGGTATCGCGGATGATGTTGAACTGGATGCCAACACCTTCAAAATTACCCTTCAACGGTTCATTCACTTCCTCCAATTCTTCCTTGGGGATGTAGACCGAATGAGGATCGAGCGTTTGCAGCATGCTCACAATGGCATCATCGATCATCTTGTGCTTGTCCACTTCATCCACGTACATCTTGTCGATGTGGTAAAGCAGTGATTCGATCTTGCTGATGCCTGCCGGATCCTGCTGCGCGAAGGTGCACAAAGGCAGAGCGATGGCGAGAATGATGGGTGAAAGCCGGAATGAATGCTTCAACATGTTGACAATTTAACGCTTTCGACAGGCCGGTGGTTGCCTTTAACAGATCGTTATATGGAAGAATTGTGATCTCATGGTACTTCCATGGGCTCACCGTTCAGGAGCACATCGTTCCGGTAGCGGCTTCTGGATACTACTTGCCCGTTCTCCCACCGTTTCCAGCGGCCATGTTTCTTTCCCTCCTTGTAATGGCCTTCAATTCCCAGGCTTCTGAAGCTCCACCTGGCATCGCGCTTGCCATTTTCATACCGTCCTTTTATTGCGATGCGGCCCAGTTCATCGTATTCGGTCCAATCGCCGTTGAGCGATCCCCAACCATACACCGCGAAGATCAGTGGACGGCCATCGGGATAATAGGCGCGATAGACTCCCGAAGGTTTGCCCCGCTTCATGTCCAGCTTCACGGCCACTTTGCTGGTATCGTGCGCATAACGGCCGGTCATCTTGTATTGTTCGGCCTGCACCACAGGATCGTACACAACGGCATATGTGAAGACGGTATCTCCTGACGGTATGTACAGGGTATCAGGCTGCGCTTTCAAAGAGGTGGTGCAGAGCAGGAAGAAGATCGCGATCGTTCTCATCGGGAGGCGGTGACCGAACTTCTTTCCACATGGAAATTGGTGGAAATGGAATGGCCTGAATGGTCCGTCAAAGTTAACCGATGCGCACCTGCATGAAGATCGGTGGCCAGATCATGAGGTGCCGATGTGGAGCCGAGGTAATTTCCATCAAGGTCCCAATGCAGCCGGGCATTCGGATCGCGGTGTGCTGCCTGAAGGACCACCATGCCATGTGTTCCATCCAATTTCAATGGTACATGGATCTTCGATCCGGAAGCAGGATAGATCATTTCCATCACCATCTCGTTCGCAGTACCTGTGACATCAGGTGCAAAAGGGGGCAGGGGCAGGTAGGTATCGTTCAGCCGCCGGTAATAATGCTCCATGGCTGGTGGAAGCACGAACCAGATGGTCTCCACCGAACGATCCGAAGGAGTGACACGGAAACGATGTGATGCATCCACAACTATGGATCGATGATAAGGGCAGGGCAGGGTGCGTTCCGCTTGATGGATGGTCCAGAGCGTATCAACAGGCGTACAGTCCCTGGCAGCACGATGGCCACTCTTGCGGCATACCGCCATTCTTTTCATCTGATCGTACGGTGGCTCGAAGCCATGGCCATCGGGAAGGATACCGAAGATCTCGAACATCAGTGGGGCGGCGGCCAGGGTGCCAGTGAGCCCGGGGCGGCCTTCCCCGGTGGCATTCCCTGTCCAGACCCCAACGGCATATCGATCGGTGACACCGATGGACCATGCATCGCGATGGCCGTAACTGGTACCCGTCTTCCATGCTATCTTCTCTTTTCCAAAAAACTGCCAGCCTTGCTCCGATCCGGGCCGTTCCAATTGCTGCAAAGCGATGAGCGTATGGTAGGCTGCAGCTGCAGAGATCACCGGCCGATCGGATGGATCTTCTTTTTCCGTGGTGAACAAGCTGGGCGGATGGATCGATCCCTGATCGGAATTGTTGCCACTGTACTTTATCACCGTGCGCGCCAATGATGCGTATGCTCCGGTGAGTTCCCAAAGGCTGCTTTCAGCACCGCCTACCATCAATGAAAGTCCGTAATGGTCTGCACTTCGATGGATGTGATCAAGCCCCATGCCGCGCAACACTTTCAGCGTGCGATCGATGCCATGGGCGCGAAGAGCGCGAACGGCGGGAATGTTCAGCGAGCGTGCCAGCGCCTGTGATGCCGGAACGGCACCATCATGACGCTCCTCGAAATTCCTGGGTGAAAAGCCCTCATAATGCGTTGGCAGATCGGCCACCAGTTGATCGGGCATCAGTTCACCGGTCTGCAACATGTCCGCGTACAGGAAGGGTTTCAACAAGCTTCCCGTACTGCGTTGTGATCGAATGATGTCCACTTCAGGAGCGTGCCCATTTCCCGCCGAAGCAAGATTTCCGACATAGGCGAGCACCTCGCCGGTAGGTACATCCAAGACAAGGACGGCAGCGTTGTGGACCTCGTTCGCTCTCAAGACCGGAGCGTATCGTTCGGTGATGTGACCTACCCGGTCCTGAAGATGCCCATCCAGGGACGTGATCACAGATGTTCCCGCCTTTCCCTGCTTGAAGAGCGTGGTGAGCAGATGTGGTGCGTGCCGGGGCAGATCCAAGGGCCGATCTGGAAGTGGCTCATCGATCGCCAATGAATATTCCATCGTATCGATGACACCTTTTTCAAGCAAACGCTTCAACAATCTGTCGCGCTTGGCTTTCAACGCTTCTCTTCCTTTCCCGGGATGGATGCGTGCTGGAGCATTGGGCAGAACAGCGAGCAATGCGTTCTCTGCCCAGCCAAGATGTTCCGGACTTCGGCCGAACCAACGCCAGGCCGCCGCTTCCGATCCTACAACGTTGGCCCCGAAGGGAGCGTTGGCCGCGTACATCAGAAGTATCTCTTGCTTGCTGAACTGCATTTCGATCCGTACGGCCTGCAGGATCTCCCAGGCCTTCCGCCAGTAGGTGCGCTCACGTCGCGTACGGCTCATGCGCGCCAGTTGCATGGTGATCGTACTGCCGCCGCTCACTGTTCTTCCCGCATGCTGGTTCTGCTTCCATGCGCGCACCAGCGATGGCAGGTGAACACCCCAATGATCATGGAAATGCCGGTCCTCGAACTCGAGCAGACAGATCTCGAGTTCTTCGGTGATGGGACCTTGTTGCTGCATGCGCCATTGGCCATCTGCCGCCACCATCGCACCGAGCGCGTTTCCTTCACGATCCAGCAGAACGGTGCAGTACTCGGGTTCGAATAGTCTGCCTATCGGTACCAGGCACCAGATGAGAAAGCCGATCGGTGCAAGAAGGACCAGAAGCCATTTTCGCCGGACAGTTAGCATGAGCTTCGCTTCTCTTCAGGAACGGGCAACGAAGATCGCTGTTGTTCGCCGCTCTGTCAGCCGATCGTCAGGTGAACTGCACAGCGATCTTCGTTCGTCCCTCGTCTAACCGTTGGTCTAGTAACTTTGCGCTTCCTTTTTGCTTCCGACCCAGCACATGAAAGCCATTTTCCGTTCGTTGCTCTTCTTCGTTCTGCCCTTCTCGATCCTCGCACAAGACCGGTCCATTCAACCCTGGAGCTGGAGACTGGGCATTCCTCATGATGATGTTCCAGATCTCCATGCCGATGCCTTCGATCCCAAGGCAGCAGGAATAGATGATGATCGACGCGCAGCGAACGGGGACCTGCCCCTCTACGGAAGGTTCGTCGATATCACGGCGGACATCAATTCCTCCGGTGAATGGACCGTTCTGGCCAACGGTGACAGGATCTGGCGGTTGCAGTTGACATCGGAAGAAGCGATCGGCGTAGATCCTTTTTTCGAGGACTTCCATCTGCCTCCTGGATCGCTGTTCCATGTGTATGATCCCGAGCGCACACAGATGCACGGTGCCTACACCGATCGTGATGTGCAGGCCCACGGCTATTTCGTTACACCGATGATCATCGGTAACAGTTTCGTCATCGAATATTTCGAACCGTTCGCCGTGAGAGGTGAAGGCTATTTCCGCATCAAGGAAATGGGACATGCGTATCGTTTCGTACCCGAGGTAGCGCCCAAGATGTCCGATACCTGCCAGGTGGATGTGAACTGTTCGGAAGGTGATGGCTGGCAGGCCCAGCGCGATGCAACGGTACGCCTGCGTGTGGTAGACCCGAGCGGTACAGGCTGGTGCAGCG
>JAEZAU010000048.1 GCA_023430325.1 Bacteroidota bacterium
CTTTCTGTTCTACAGTGATGATCATGATCCGATGCATCTCCATGTGCAGTCCGGCGATCGGGAAGGTATTATCATGCTGATCATCGTAGAGGGTATCCTCGTTGAACTTCGATGGCGGAATAAGCGCGGTGCTACTATGTTGAATGAAAGGAGCAAAGGGACGCTGAGGCATTCGTGCGAGCCATGAAAGATGACATCGTAGCCAAATGGACAGCGTTCTACGTAGAACATAAACGCATCAAACCGATGCGGGTAACACGGCGTATCAAATGAACATTCCAGAGGACGTTCGCATCAGATCAGCCACCTACAAGGGTGATTATTCGATCCGCTTCGAGTTCACTGATGGTCATGTATCAGAGATCGACTTCTACCCATTCTTGAGTGCGGCTGGCCAGAATCCCATGAACAGCCAGTATCTCGATGTGATCAGATTCCGAAATTACAGGCTTCACAAGAACGTAGACATTTTTTGGGATGACTGGGAAATGTGCTTCAGGTTCGAGACGTTGTATACTGGCAAGCTTCCCAAGATGCCGAAGCGGATACAGACCACTCGCAAGATCAGGACATCATCCTCCCGGTGATGTTCGGGTCTTTGAGGAAAGCTCAACCAAGATGTACGGATCAGTGTGCTCAACTTGGATCGCATTGTGCTTTCTGCTCTTATCTGGCTGCGCAACGCGTCGTTCAGCACCTGTAGATGATCATTCTCACGTTTACGGTCGGCGCTGTGGTTTTACCAGTGAACAACCACTATTGCGGACCGAAATGGAAGGACTCATCACTCAGCGCGACACAACTTCATTATTACAATGGCTTACATCCAATGATCTCGTAAAGCAGGCATACGCGGTAGAAGCCTTGCGATCACTTGAAGGGAATGCTACCGTCAGTCTTCGACAACAAGTAGCAGACCTCATCAAAGAGATCGAATCAAGTCCAAACCTGTTAAGACTTGCAACGGATGTCTACTTGAAATGAAACCTCTGCGTGAAGCCTACGTGATCATATGCTCCGAGAGTATTGACGCACTCAATCCAAACTAAAATAATCCGCACTCTGGTACCGCCCATCCTGCTCTTTCTGCAATTGCATCAGGATGTCGTTCGCCAGGCTGCTCGCGCCGAAACGGAACCAGAACGGATGGAGCCACTCCTCCCCTAGTTCCTCCTTCACCATCATCAGGTAGTGCAACGCTTCCTTGCTCTTGCGGATACCGCCGGCAGGTTTCATCGCGATCATCTTACCGGTCTTGAAGAAGTGATCGCGGATCGCATGCAACATCACCAGCGTGACTTCCATGGTGGCGGCCGGATTGATCTTGCCCGTACTGGTCTTGATGAAGTCGGCACCTGCGGCGATCGCGATGTCGCTGGCCAGCCTCACCTTGTCGTATGTACCGAGTTCGCCGGTCTCCAGGATCACTTTCAAGCGTGCATCGCCACAGGCTTCCTTGATCGCAGCGATCTCATCGAACACGTATGCATATTCCCCTTCATGGAAATGGCCGCGTGAAATCACCATGTCGATCTCGTCGGCACCTTCGTTCACTGCGAACTTGGTGTCGGCGATCTTCACCGATCGCGGGGCCTGGCCGCTCGGGAATGCGGTTGATACCGATGCGACCTTCAGGTTAGTTCCTTGCAACGCTTTCTTCGCGGTGCGCACCAGCGTTGGGTAAACGCAGACCGCAGCAACGGTAGGCAGACCTTCGATCGAGTCGTGCAGGTGCACGGCCTTGTAGCACATCTGGCGAACCTTGTTCTCGGTGTCGGCTCCTTCCAGCGTGGTAAGATCGATCATGCTCAGTGCGAGCTTCATGCCCTGCACCTTCGTTTCCTTCTTGATACTGCGGCTCTTTATGCGTGCCACGCGCTCTTCGATCCCCACCTGATCCACTGTGGGCGTTGATCGTGGATCGGGCATCACGCGCGGAGCGGCTTTCGTGCTGATCGGCATGATGCGAAGATACTTCAGCAGCGAAGCCCGCTTGCGCAGGCTTCGCTCCTTCGATCAACGGTAAAGATCACTTAAACACGACCTTGATCGGAAGGTTGTATTGTACACGTACTGTTCTTCCACCTTGACGCCCTGGCTCCCAATCCGGCATTGCCTTCACCACACGACTTACTTCCTCATCACATGAGCCACCGATCCCTCGAAGCACTTTCACATCCTTGATCCTTCCCGCTTGATCCACCTCGAAAGTTATATAAATCGTGCCGGAAGAGCCGGATGCTATGCAGAGATCTGAAAGCTTCAAGTTCCTCTTCAGATATGCATACATCTCAGATTCGCCACCGGGAAACTCAGGCATGATCTCGGCCCATGGAACTATGGGTTCTACATATGGTTCCGGCCGGGGTGTGATCGGTGTGCCTACTGCGTCATCAGGAGCGGGTGGGTCATCGATCGCAGCATCTCCTTCATCAATGAACGGATCCGGTCCATCAACGATCTCAATGACCATCGGTGGTGCGCTCATCGGTTTCGCGGCCTTAGGCTTGGGAGGAATGGGCGATTTCGGCACGATCGGTGGCAGTATAACTTCAATGATCGGCCCATCTGGTAATTCAGCCAACGGCTTCTTGGGCAGGACCTCCCAACTGGTCCATTCAAAGGCGACCAGCGTCAATGCCAATGGCAGCACAAAGGAGAACAGCATGAGCGCAGGCCTTCGCTTCTCCAGATCGAATTCGGGGTTTCTTCCATTCTTCATCACGTAGTGTTTAATGTGGATGCCACCATGACATCCACGTCTTAACAACGTTTTGCGAATGGCACCTTTTATTCCACTGGTGGGCCCAGGATCACCGTTCCTTCGATCGGAATGAAAAAGAAGACCCGCTGGTACTTCCAGCGGGTCTTCCAGAATGATGTTACATGATCAGCGCAGGGTGAACTTCACCGGCAGGTTGTACCTGACCTGGACCGCTCTTCCCCGTTGCTTGCCGGGGCTCCATGCGGGCATGGCCTTGATCACACGGATGGCTTCTTCATCAAGACCGGCGCCTACGCCACGGAGCACTTTGATGTCCGTCGGCTTCCCATCCTTATCGATCACGTAGGTCACGTAAACGGTACCGGAAACGCCTGCCTCCTGCGCCATCTGTGGATACTTGATGCTTTTACCGAGGTATGCGAAGAGCTTTTCATCGCTACACTTCTTGCGGGCATCTTCGCTGGGCAGTCCTTCACAGCCCGGGTAAGCAGGCATCTGTTCCACGATGGTGAAGATCTGCTCCTCCTCCACTTCTTCTACGCGCTGTTGGATCGGCTCCACCACGGTCTCGGTGGTCACTTCCATATCCACCACTTCCACTTCCTCCACCTCTTCTTCATCTTCGATGATCTCGATCTTGGTGGTGGGGGCCGGTGGCGGAGGCGGCGGAGGCGGAGGCGTGGCACTCGGCGGTATCACCTCCTCTTCCAGGAATTCCATGTCCAATTTCGCCATTTCATCGGGCCTATCCTCAAAGGCGGTCCACTCGAAGGCCACTAGGGTGATGGCCAAAGCAGTAAGCAGGCCTATGATCATGAAGCTGCTCTTGCGCCGCTCCAGGTCCGCTTCAGGGTTCTTTCTGATCTCCATGGCTCTCGTTTTCACATCCGTACACGTGAGTGCCGGTTCGGTTCAAAAGTAATGCGTTCAGCTATTGTACGGCACCGATCTGCGTACCTCTGCCCGGCGAAGGAGTGCCGTTGCCAAGATCACACCGCCGGCATCAGCGGCCAGATCGGCAAGGTCACCGTTACGCCCCAGATCCAGGGCTTCCTGCAACAGTTCAATAGTACCGCCATACAGGATCACCATGGCGCCGATCATGAGATGGGAACGCAGCGTTCTGCCCGATCCGTACACGGCCTTCAGCACTAGACAATGGAGCACACCGAAAAGAAAGGCATGCACCAGCTTGTCGAAATGGATCCGATCGAGAAAGCCCGGCTCGGGAACGCTACTTTTCGGCAAAAGGCACAAAGCCAGGATCAACAACGCCCAATAGACGGCGAAGCGGCTCCATCTCCCCGACCTTCTAGCCTCCAACGAGCGAACGATACTGTTCTGCGGTCATCAGTTCCGACAATTCATTCTTGTCAGAAAGCTTGATGCGCACCATCCAGCCTTTGCCATATGGATCGTTGTTCACCACGGCCGGATCATCTGACAAGCCGCCATTCAATTCCATGATGGTGCCGCTTACAGGCATGAACAGATCGCTCACGGTCTTCACGGCCTCAACAGTTCCGAACACCTCCTCCCGCTTCAGGTCCTGCCCGGAGGAATTGATGTCAATGAATACGATGTCGCCCAATTCACCCTGGGCAAAATCGGTGATGCCGACAATGGCTTCATCGCCTTCCACCTTGATCCATTCGTGATCCTTCGTGTAACTCAGTTCCTGGGGAATGTTCATATGCTGTTCTGTTAGGCGTTCGATCTATCGATCGCCAAAAGTAGTGGCGCTTGCGATCGGTGGATCACTGTGCCAGTGTGAACCGAAGACTGATGCCCAGGTTCGTGTTGGCCGATGGGAAGGAAGTGGAGATCACCGGCGTGTTCAAGACCCTTTCGTAGAAGGCGCGAACGTTGAGCCGCTGGTTCAGCACATAATCCGCACTGGTCTTTATGGATAGGATGTTCTGCCCGGCAGTGACCTGGTTCTGCTCTTCCTCCATCTTGCGGATCACAGTGAAATTGTCGCGCAAGCTCAGATCCACGCGCAGGTTCAGATCGCTCTTTGGTGCATTGCCTCCAATGGTGAACGGGAATTTCACGTCCTTCAAGCGGTAACCGGTACCGATCACATATTCCTTTCCACGGATCTCGGTGACCTGGTAGTTCGTAAGGCTCAGGCTGAGGTTACGGTCGCGATTGTATTCCACCTTCACGATCATGCTGTTGGTGAGCGTGGCATCGAAACCGATCAACGGACGCATCACCTCCTGTATGGAAATGACCGAGATCTGCCTTTCGGGGATGTAGTTTCCTGCGGCATCCACCTCGTTCGCACCAGGAATATAAAGCAGGTTGGTCTGATAGTTCGCGATGCTGAAGTTCGATCGGTAACTGTTCTTCACCGTGAAGGTCTTGAAGTGCTTGTTGAAGAACGCGAACTTCAATAACCCATCATAGGTCATGTCCCAATTCGGTGCAGGTGCCAGTTTGAACGGGTTCAGCTTCACATTGTCCGCATTCTTTCCAGTGTAGGCCGCAATGAACGAGGGGATGACCACATCCTGGTTGGTGGGGCCATAGCCCGTGTAGTATCCTGACTGTACATCGAGAACGGAATTCTCGTTCTCCGCAGCCAGTCGCGCACTGATGACAGGTCTGTTGGCCAGCACTTGCTGGAACACCTGGTTCACGAAGTTGTCATTATCGGCACTGAATGCGGTCTGCCAGTTGATCATGCTTACGCTGAAGCTGCCGAACTCCCGTGGGCTGTCGTTCACATAGGTATCCAGACTGTCGTTCCAGCGGAAGAACGAACTACGGTTCTCGGCGATCGTACGGTTCGCGGAGAATTCGATCCGCATGCCGCGGAAAGGTTCAACGGAAAGTCTTCCGTTGATGTTCTCTGTTCGCGTATTCGTGTATGGATTGAAGATCGATGGAGTACGCACCAGCCAGTCGTTCGCGGCAGCGGTGGATGCGAAGTCGCGTACCATGTTGCCATTGATGTCGTGGTTCTGCTGACCGGCGATGAAACCCAGACCAGGCGCATCGAAATCATCCATGCCCAACACGTTCGTTCTTCGATCATAACCGGGCAGCAGCATACCGCTGTTCTGGCTGTAAGTGAACGTGCCCGTGCGTATGGTCATCAACACGCGGGCGAGGCCTTCAAGTGGTCTTATCTGGCCTTTGGGTTCTTCTTCCTCGGGTTTGGGCGCTGGTGTTGCCGGTCTTGGTGTAGCCGAAGCAGCCTGTCTGGTGGTAGGTCTGGTCTTGGCCTTGTCGTTGATCTTCTTCAGGTACTTGGACTTGTTGTAGAGCGAAACGAAATTCAACTGGCCGTTCACAGAGATGTTCTGTGAGTTCTGGATGATGTGGCCGAGCGTATCCTGTGTGAGCGGCGCCCGATCCCACTGGTAACCTCCGGTATATGCGGTGTTGGCGGTTATCCAATCGGTGAGCGGAAGCTTGTCCAACGGCAGGGTGTAGGTGAGGTTGATGATATGATCGTACCGCGTCACCTCACCCCAGTTGCTGATGCTGGTGAGCACACTGTCCTTCCACAGTTGGTATTCGTCCTTGTACTTCGGGTTCACGCGACCCGGCGTTTCACCGACGAAGGCCAGGTTGTTCGCATTGAAATCCAGCTTCAATGACTTGGTGATGTCATACCTGAAACCATACTGGCTGTTCCAGTTGAAGTTCTTGTTGTAGGTAGGTCTTTGGGGCAGCGATTCGATATCGGGATTGGGGCGGATCAGCCGTTCCAGGTACATGCGATCCATGGAGGTACGCATGCTGATCTGCTTGAACCCGACATTGACATTGAAATCCTTGATCAGTTTCAACCATTTGCTCTTGCCGATGAGGCTGATGCCAGCGAAGGGTTCCACCGGCCGGGGTTTCGGATTGTGCAGGTACGCCACCGATCCGCGATAGGTTCGCGTGTTCTCGAACTCGGTATTCACATCGTAATACTCTTGATCGGTGAAGCCGTAAGAGAAATTGAGGTTCTCCACCTGGTAGAACTTCTCCTCCTGCCCCGGTGCCCTATCCTTGCGTACGTTGGTGAGGTTCACACTCCTTCGTCTGGTATAGGTACGCGACCGTTTCAATCGTTCACGCCGTTCTTCGGGGGTCAACGTTCGCGTTGCATCATCGAACTCGATGTCCGGATTGAGCGGATCGAACTGTGGATTGCTTATCTGTTCAGAATACCCTACGAACAAAGGCACTTTCACGTTGCTGGCCTCCGGCAGGAATTTTCCCATCTCCAGATTGGCCGCCACATCAACACCATAACGTGTCTCTCGCTGGCGTTCGCTCACACGCTTATCAATGCTTCCCCAGAACGGTGTGCTGTAATTGCCGGCAATGCTCACGTTACCCAGATCGGCGAGTTGTGCATTCACTCTTGCCAGCGCTGCCCAACCTCCGCTCTGGTCGAAATCCGTAAGTCGCAATTCGTTCACCCACACTTCGAGACACTTCGGCAGGCCATCATCCGCCTTCCAGGGGTTGGCTTCCGGACCTTCCTTTGCAGGGTTGCGGATCCCGATCATGATCGTGCGCATCTGGCTCAGGTTCGGATTGCCCTTTACATAGACCCTTCTATCGCCGTCTTCACCTCCGTAGCGGATGGATTTGGCCACGCCGCTCTGGTCCCGTTCGATCTTAAGATCATTGAGTTTGGCGAATTCAATGATCATGTTGTTCGCCTCAGGCCACACGTTGTATGGGTCATTATTGAAGAACGCAGACGGCACTACAGGGATCTCATACTCATAATAGTTCTGGTCGAAATCATTGCCCAGTCGCACGAATACGCTCACATCTCCATAGGCGATCGGGCTGTTCGCTTCAAGGCTTTCGGCATGGATGTACATGCGAAGCTTCTTGTAGCTGCGGATGTCCAACTGCACATTGCGGAAGGCGGCGCGGGCATCACCATCGCGCAGATTGCAGACGCGCATCTGCAAGGATTGTTCGTTCAGGTTCCTCAGGTTGGCGCTGGCCACGTCAACTTCCTGATTGATGTTCGGCGGAAGCACATAATTGATCGGGTAGCGATTCCCGTTCTCTTCCACGTTCACGGCCGCTATTTCGAAGAGTGTTGGATCGGGATCACCACCGATCACTTCACCGGGGGTCTCCATGCTGAAGAGATACTTGCGCCATTCGCCACGAACGAATTCAAGACGGGCGAAGCGCAATGTGACCTCCTGCTGCCAGCCATGCAGGTACATGCGCATGAAGCGGATGCTCCTGAAATCCTGGATGCCGTTCACCGCTTGCGTGGGCTGGCGCACCGGCACCTTGAACTGGTACCAGTACACCTGCTTGGCACCGTTGGGCGTATTGGCGGTGGCCAGGATGCGATCGTTGATGAAGCCGCGGCCCACCACCATGTCCTGCGGACGCAGATCGATCTTGTAGTGGAAATAACTTTCGCTTTCGCTAAGGTTCTGGTCCTGGTTGATGTCCTCGGTGCTCGGCAGCGTGGTCTGTTGCGTTGGGAAATCCTCCGGAGCATCCTCATCGGTGATGCTGTTGCCTTCCGGCAGATTGAACCGCTTGTAGCGTTCAAGGATCGTCAATTCATCAGCGTCCTGCTGCGAGCCGCGGAAGAAGCGGTAATCGTCATTTGATGGATCGGCCTGAATGCCTGAAAGGCTCGCTGGATCGGTGACCACGCCGGTGATCGCTGTGAGATAATCAGTATAGAACGTCTGTTCCGTACGGCCTTCAAGATCGGTCTGCTGGCTGGAAAGACCATCCATGCCCACGTCCTGGTAGCGATTGGAATTGCTCTCGACGATCGCGAATGCGTTCACGATGCTTTGCGTGGTAGGTACCACGCCCCAATTGGTCTCGTCGGTCTCCTGTGCAACGTCCGTAAGGTCCTTGGGCAGGCCGTTCTCGAAGAATTTGCGGCCATCGCGCAGCACATCTTCGCTGATGTTCCCCAGATCGATGTAGAGCTGGCCACCCGTGCTGTTCACGGAATTCACGTTCGTGGCCGGTTCACCGTTGGTGTTGCTCGCGTTGAAGAACGGATCCATCAACCAGAACTGGATCGTTTCGATGTTGCTGGCCTCGAAATCCGTGGTGGTGATGCGCCGTGTGATACCCGCCCAGTTGCGCTCCGGATCGTTGAACGTTCCATCAGCGTTCAAGCGGCTGCTGGAAGTCTCATAATTATACGGACCACGTTCGTTCGGGTAGTAGGTAAGATCCAGCACCGGTATGTTCGCAGGCGTTCCGGCGGCGAGCTGGCGATTCGGGAAGACCTCGTTCTCCAATACTTCACGCATGCGGTGGTCGCTTCTCATGTCCGCATCATCGGCGATGTGTTGGGGCGTCAAGTTGTTGTTCCGGAAGAACAGTGGATCGATGACATACCACGAAAGTTGTGCGCGACGGAAACCATTGCGCAGATCGTCCACATATTCACCTTCAGGGAAAAGATCGGGAATGCCTTGCGGGGTGGCGGAATGGAACCAAAGGCTCTGTGTGCGCAGATCGATCGTGCTTACACTTCCTTCGAAATCATCCACGTAACTAGTACCCGCATTCCCGATCGCGCGGCTGTGACCGGGAATGAGATAGGCACCTTCCATGGAAGCGTTGATGCTCGATTCGGCCTTCGTATCATAGAAAGGAAGCTTGTCCAGCGTATTGGTGAGCCATTGCGACTTGCCCTGCCAGCTTCCATCGAGACCAACGATCGTATTTG
>JAEZAU010000114.1 GCA_023430325.1 Bacteroidota bacterium
TGTGCACCGAACAGAACGTCTGGTCTTGCAGGAATGAGGGCTTCGAACATCGATCGTATGTCCTCGGGCCGGGCCACACCAACGGTGTCGCTGAGCGCGATCGTGCGTACATCAAGTTCTTCTACCAGGCGTTCCACCCAGCGCATGGCCACCGCCGCATTCCATGGATCGCCATACGGATTACCGAACGCCATGCTGATGTAGACCACCAATTCCTTTCCGGCGCTTTTCGCGATCCGAGCTATCTCCACGGTGCGGCCCCAGGATCCTTCAATGCTCGTATTGGTGTTTCGTTGCTGGAAGGTCTCGCTGATGCTGAACGGATAGCCGAGGTAACTGATGCTTTCCTGCGCTGCCGCTTGCTCAGCACCGCGCTCGTTCGCAACGATCACCAGCAACTTGCTCTTCGATCCGTTCCGATCTATGCGCGACAATACCTCCGCTGTATCGGCCATTTGCGGTATTGCTTTGGGGCTGACGAAGCTGCCGATGTCGATCGTATCGAAACCAACTTTCAGCAACGTGTTCAGGTACGCCACTTTCTTCTCCGTTGGAATGAACTCCTTGATGCCTTGCATGGCATCGCGCGGGCACTCCACGAACTTCACTTGCGGCTTTTCCATGCAACATAAGCTTTGTTGATGCGCTTGATGAGCGAAGGTCCCTCGTAGATAAGGCCGGTATAGATCTGCACCAGATCGGCACCAGCCTCAAGCTTCTCGATGGCGCACTCGGCATTGTCGATGCCCCCCACACCGATGATCGCGACCGGCCTTGGGAGACGTTCGCGAAGGATCCTGATCACTTCTGTGCTGCGTTCTCGCAGGGGCCTGCCGCTCAAGCCACCCGCACCTATCTCCTCCACGCGTGAAGATGCCGTCTTCAGACCATCCCGGGAAATGGTCGTATTGGTGGCGATGACACCACTTATGCCGCTTTCCTTCACCACTGCGCATACATCCTCCAACTGTTCATTGGTAAGGTCCGGCGCTATCTTCAACAGGATAGGCCGTGGAGCGGTCCCACCATCGTTGCGCGCCTTTCCTGCCACCGATGGATGCAGCTTGTACGTGCCGTTCGCGATCTCTTCTCCGATGTTCTTCAACCTGGACAGTATCTCGAGCAGCGGAGCCTTGTCCTGCAACGCGCGCAGGCCGGGCGTGTTGGGGCTGCTCACGTTCACCACGAAGTAATCCACCACCGGATACAACAGCTCAAAACATTGGATGTAATCGTTGATGGCGCGCTCGTTCGGCGTGAACTTGTTCTTGCCGATGTTGCCACCTATCAAGATGCCTTTCTTCCTCTTGCGCAATCGATCCGCTGCAGCCTTTACGCCGCCATTATTGAAACCCATCCTGTTGATCAACGCATGATCCTTCGGCAGGCGGAACAATCGCGGCTTTTCGTTACCGGGCTGCGCCAGCGGCGTTAGCGTACCGATCTCGATGGCACCGAAACCCAGCCGCCATAGTTCATTCACGTGGGCCGCATCCTTGTCAAGACCGGCGGCCAGGCCCACGGGCGATCGGAACTTCAAACCCATCACTTCCACTGCCGCGGCGGCTGCAGGTTTTCGCGCACCTGCCAGGTACAGCGCCCCGGGAAAATGTGCCGCACTGCCAAGGAATTCGAACGTGAGATCGTGCGCCCGTTCCGGATCGAGCGAGAATAACAATGGGCGCAGCAATGCATACATCGAGGCGCAAAGTTACCCTGCACAGGAACAGTACCTGGAAAGAAGGTCCGGCGCTGATGTGCGTGAGGGGGCGCAGCGGCAGCCCGGTGGATCGGCGGCGATGCAGCCGTGTGTAGCGAGGAGGCCCCGAGGAACGAGGGGACCCCGCAGCACCACGGCTGCCGACGGCGCTTCACCGGCTACAGCGGAGCACCCGGCCCGGCCGCTTTTGGGCCGGGACACGCCCAATAGACCGATATCCATGAAAAGAGATGGACTGCTCACCGATCGGCCGCTTTTCTTTCCGATCGCTAGGATCGGACCTTCTGTGCTGGATCATTCGTCTACTTTTGATCGGAAGCGATCGCCATGGGAAAAAACCGTACCGACCTTGCGTTCATCGTTCTTGGCGCGCTCGTTCTGTGTACCGCTGCCTTTCTGAACAAATTCCCGTTGTTCTATTCTGACACGGGCACTTACCTGAGATCGGGTTTCGAGGACTTTGTGCCCGATGACCGGCCGGTCTTCTACGGGATCTTCATCCGTCATATCAGTCTCTCCTCTTCTCTCTGGCTGGTCATCTTCGCCCAAGGTCTGCTGGTCTCGTGGCTCATGCACCGCACCGTGCATCTGCTGGTGCCGCGCATGCTGGCGCAGCGGCTCTTCTGTGGCCTGGTTGTACTGCTCACCCTCTGCACGCGGCTTTCAGATACGGTGAGCATCCTGATCCCCGACATCTTCACGCCGATCGCGATCCTCTGCCTGGTGAACCTGCTGCTTGCCCAGCGATCATCGCGCGCGGCAACGATCGCCATTATCATCACACTTATCTATTCCATGATGGTGCATCTTTCCAACCTACTAGTGATCGGCGCAACGGTGGTCTTCCTTGCGATCTGGTGGGCGTTCTCCAGGAACATGAGATCGAGCTTCAGTGGAAAACGGCTGTTGCTGGCAGGTACTTCCGTTGGAGTGGCACTTCTATTTGTACCCACATTACACCATGCCATAGGTGGAAAATTCCAGTTCTCCCGAGGCTCTCACGTCTTCATGATGAACCATTTGCTCGAGACCGGTGTGCTGGAGGAATACCTGCACCGCTACTGTGATGAGCGTACATACAAGATCTGTGAGTATCGCGATCGGATCGGTTGGGATCTGATCTGGAACGATCAGAGCCCGGTGTACCTTACAGGCGGCTGGGAGGCGAACGAGGAGGAGTACAACGCCATCATTCGCGATGTGATCGGCATACCGCGTTACACCGCACTTCTTCTGCAGAAGGCGATCGAATATTGGGCGATCCAGTTCTTCTACCTCAGGACAGATCCGCCACGCATCCTGTTGGAGGGATCGGCACCCTATTACCAGATGGTGGTGCACTTCGGGCATAACATGCGCGAGTACCATTCCTCCGGCCAGAACAACGGAAAGTTCGATGGCGTGACCACCAATGGTCTTCACATCTTCATCATTCTTGCCAGCTGGAGCATCCTGTTCCCTGCGTTCATGCAACGCCGAAGTCTGCCTGCAGTGCCACCGATCTTCTGGTCCATGCTGGCGTTGATGACGCTGGCCATAGCGCTCAACTCACTCATTTGCGCCAACCTTTCCACCATCGATCCACGTTTCCAGGTGCGCGTGGTCTGGCTCTTCCCCATGCTGGCAACAGTGCTTCTTGCCTACAATTTCAGAAAGCCCCGGATCGTTGAAGCGGACACCTTTACAGGTTGATGCATGGGGCGCCTGCCCTTGTTGCGGTGGCCTTGTGGGCCACTGCAACAAGGGCACCGGGCTATCCGTTGCAACTCCTCGCTGCGCTGCGGGGTTTCCACTCCTATCCCTGGCGCGTCCCCTACCCGATCATCTCACGCAGATCGTCCTCTCCGATCACCTTCACGCCCAGCTCTTCTGCCTTCACGCGCTTTGCCGGACCCATGCCATCACCGGCCACCACGTAACTGGTCTTGCTGCTGATCGATCCGCTCACCTTTCCGCCATTTCGTTCTATCGCTTCTTTTATTCCATCGCGGCTGAAGTGCTGGAAGACTCCGGATACAACGAACGTGAGGCCTTTCAATTTATCGCCGACCTCCACCCGATCGGCCGGATCTATCGCCAGTTGCAGGCCGCTCTTACGAAGCCTTTCAATGATCTCACGATTTCCCGGCACGTTGAAGAAATCAATGATGCTTTCTGCGATCACCGGGCCCACCACATCTATCGCAGTCAACTCATCCCTGGTCATCGCCATCAACCGATCGATGTCACCTGCGGCACGCGCGATCTTCTTGGCCACGGTTTCGCCCACGTGGCGGATGCCGATCGCAAAGAGCACCTGCTCGAAGGGCCGCTGCCTGCTCTCTTCAAGACCTTGCAGGATGATGTTCGCGCTCTTCTCCTTCCAGCCCTTTCCCAAAGCAAGGATCCTTTCTTTCGTCAGATCGTACAGATCGGCAACGTCACGGATAAGACCTTCGTTGAAGAATTCCTGGATCGTTTCGCCACCAAGCCCCACGATATCCATCGCGCGGCGGCTCACGAAATGCTCGATCCTTCGTGTGATCTGCGGCGGGCAGTGATGCTCGTTGGGGCAATAGTGTTGCGCCTCGCCTTCGGACCGCACGAGCTCCGTACCACACTCCGGACAATTGATCGGGAATACCACCTTTACAGCATCTGCCGGACGGTCCCCCGGCTCAACGCCAAGGATCTTCGGGATCACCTCACCACCTTTCACCACCTGCACCATGTCACCGATATGCAGATCGAGCTTCGCCACTTGATCGGCGTTATGCAGCGTTGCTCTTTTCACAGTTGATCCCGCCAGCAGCACGGGTTCAAGATGCGCCACCGGTGTCACCGCTCCAGTGCGGCCTACCTGGTAACCCACATCGATCAAACGTGTTGTCACCTGTGCGGCCTTGAACTTGTATGCGATGGCCCAACGCGGACTTTTCGCAGTGAGGCCGAGTTCCTCCTGCACGTTCATGTCATCCACCTTTATCACCACACCATCGATATCGAACTCCAGATCGTGGCGGGCCATATCCCAATGATCGATGAACGCGAGGATCTCTTCCAGACCGGACGCGAGTTGAAGGCGTTTTCTTACCGGATCGGGCGTCTTGAATCCCCATTCCGCGGCTTTGAGGATGTTCTGGTAATGGCTGCGCGATGGCAGATCGGGACCTGCGAGACCGTAGATGAAATTGTCCAATCCCCGTCGCGCGACCTCCTTGGGATCCTGCAACTTCAACGAGCCGGCGGCCGTATTCCGCGGGTTGGCGTATAGCTCATCACCTTGGTCTGCACGTTCGGCGTTCAACCGATCGAAGACCTCTCGTTGAAAGAATATCTCCCCCCGTGCTTCAAGGACGGCCGGCACATTCTCGCCCTGCAGGAACAATGGGATCGCCCGCACGGTACGCACGTTCGCGGTGATCTCCTCGCCTTTCTCGCCATCGCCACGTGTAACGCCGCGCACCAGCCGCCCATCTTCATACGTAAGGCTGATCGCCACACCATCGTACTTCAGTTCCATCACGTAGTTCACATCACCCACCTCACGCTTTATGCGATCCACGAATGCTTCCACTTCTTCCCGTTCGTAGGAATTCGTGAGCGACAACATAGGGTAACGATGGGCCACCGTTGGAAATGACTTTGTGATGTCACCACCCACGCGTTTCGTAGGGCTGTTGGGATCGGCCAGGTCAGGATGTTCTGCTTCCAGCTTTTCCAATTCCTTCAACATCATGTCGAACTCCTGGTCACTGATCAATGGATCTGCGAGGACGTAATAACGATGATTATGGAACTCCAGCTGGCGTGCGAGTTCGGCCATGCGAGCTGCGATCGTATTTCGATCAGTGATCATCTTCTGTACGAATGATGCGTTGATAGATCTTTCCAAAACGTAGGCCCGCCTTGGCGAACCACGTCCAATTGCTCAAGATGTCGGTGATGTGCCTGTCTCGGGCGTACACATAACGGTAGCCGCCTCCAAGGCCGGCGAAGGCCCACCAGGTCAGATCATAATTGGCGTAAATGCTAAGATCCACTGGAACCAGTTCGTTCGCGCTATAGGCCCTGAACGACCCATCATCATCGCGGTACTGCGTGCGGTAGTTTCCAAGTCCTACGCCGAAAGGGATGCCGAGCTGCCATCTTTCACTTTCCAACAGGATACGTTCGTAGGTGATCGTGGTGAAGTCGAATTTGGTGCGTAATTCCCGCACTCCCAATGCACCGCCCAACTGTATCTCGGGTTCAATTAAGTTGCTGCTCAGTCCATAGAAACCGAGCGACACGATATTCCTGTTCTTCTGCGCACCGATGCGAAGGCCATAGAAACCCACGGGCTGCGCGTTCACCCATGTACGCCGGAAATCGAACGTGAGCGCGACCTTGAAAGAGGCCTTGCGGCGGGTGATCGTCATTTCGTTCTGCGCGGCCAGATCGCAGGCGCCGGCCGATAGCATGAGCATGAGAACGATCCTATGCATCATCAGCGCCGGCCTTCAATGAAACGATGATTACCCGAAAGATCCTTATGGAGTTTTACATCAATGAAGCCCGAGGTCCGCAACAGATCGGCCACCGCCGATGAATGTTGAAAATGTCCTTCGAACCACAACATTCCTCCTGTACCCAGCGATCGTAATGTCAATTCGGTGATCCTCCGGTAGAAAAGCAACGGATCGTCATCCGGTACGAAAAGGGCCAGGTGCGGTTCATGGTCGCGCACCTGGGCTGCCAATGAAGCGGCCTCCGTTTGAGGCACGTATGGTGGATTGCTGACGATAAGATCCGCGTGCGCCGATAGCGAGAGACTCTCTTGTAGAACATCGGCTTTCTGCCATTCCACCTTCAAGTTCAAGCGATCACCGTTCCGCGATGCGATCCTGAGCGCTTCAGTGGAAATGTCGATACCGATCACCCGGCTCTGCGGGAATTCCTTCTTCAATGCGAGGGCGATGCAACCGCTACCGGTGCCGATATCGATGATCGTCCGCGGATCGGGACGGCTTGCAAGGATAAGCTCGATCAATTCTTCCGTCTCTGGCCGTGGGATAAGTACCCCCGGTGCAACCTCCAGCCGCATCCCATGGAATTGGCTGCTTCCCAACACGTACTGCAGCGGCTCACCGTTCCGCAATCGCTTCAACGGCAGGTACACCTGTAACAACTCCGACTCGCTCAACGCATGTTCACGGCGTGTCTCAAGATCCAATGCATCCCAGCCAAGCCGCTCCTGGAATACCGTGCGCAGGATCGCCTTCAATTCACCCGGTGCATGCAATGGGGCAAGTTCCTGATGATAGAGATCCATTACGGAGGCCACACGATTATCGCCGGTGCGCATGTCGCAAAACTAGCGGTCGCGATACTGCCGTCCGGTCCATCGGCCGACCTTCCCGCCTCATCGTGGATCATTACATGTTCACTGATCACCGTACTAAGTTTGCCTGCATATGGATGGCAAGATGAGATCCCGCTCCCTACTTCTGCTCCTGCTTCTTTTCATTATCGTGTCCGCTCCAGCATGCAAGCATACGGATGACAGGGTATCACCGGCGACCATTGGAGGTGGGGACGATAACGGGGATGATGACGACGATGACGACGATGACGACGATGATGATGAGGAGGATGATTAGGATGATGATAGACCGGCTCCGATCGAACTCATTGTCCGCCGTTCATCATTCCATCGAAAGATGATCGAGCATGGACATGCATTTTCGTGATGATGAAGAAGATCATCAGCATCTCGATCGCATCGGTGCTCACGCTTTACGTTGCTGCGATCTCCTGGCCGCAATGGTATTTTCAACATCACCTGGTCAGAGGACCGATCACGCTACACTCCGCCTCGCCGATCGATGAGCGTTATCTGACGGTCGTGGACAAGGCGATCGAAAGGTTAAAGACCTCTGCGTTGCATGACCCGGCACTGCGGTTCAACGTTCATCTCTGCAATGATCGGTCGGCCTATGCATTCTTCGCGCCCACCGCCCGTGATGCCTTCGCAGCGACATATCCGTTAATGCAGAACATTTTCGTGAACGTGCATGATGCCGGTCGTAATGAGGTGTACCGCCCATCGGCTGAATTCAACGTCCGCAGCCTTTCGGGAACGATCGCACATGAATTCACTCACGTGATGCTTGAAGATGAACTGGGGCCTTTGCGGTACAAATTCCTTCCTCTCTGGAAGAAAGAAGGCTACTGCGATCACGTGGCTTCAGAAAGTTCGATCGGGACCGAGGAAGGTGTGATCGCTTACTGTAACGGCACCCTGGAGCACGAATACTTCCGGGGCAGACTCCGCGTGGAGGAATTCCTCCGCAACGGCACCACTGAACAATTACTTACCTCGCGTATCGATGGAGCGCAACTCGATGAAGCTTTGAAGGAGCGCCTCTGCAGATAGCCGGTCTATTTTCCAGTACGCTTCGTAGTCGCCTTATTCGTCACTGATCTTTTCGCCGGGGTCTGGGCATTCTTCTTCGCCGCTGTTGTTTTCTTTTTCGCCGGAAGCGTGGCGATGAATTCCAGTGAAAGCCGCACCCATTTCTTCAATGAGGCATCACTCTCCACCGCCGTGGCATCCACGAACAGAAACCCCTTCGAGGCCGGCTTGCCAAAGGTCATCGGCTTCGCACCTGGCCATTGCAGGATCTCTTCATGCCGCACAGGATCGAACCTGGCCATGAAGTCTCCTTTGTTGGTGATGCCCACGCTCATGTTGCCCCTTATCATGAAGGCCACGCCACCGAACATCTTTTTGGCCTCGGCATTCACGCCTTCCCTTTTCAAGATCGAAATGATGCGCTGTTCCAAAAGTGCAGATGACACGGATATGCAAGTTGAGGACGCGAAGTAAACGCCGATCGGCACGATGTCTGATCATTCTTGCGTGATGGCAGCCAAAGAAATATGGACGATCGGTCATTCGGTCCTTCCGATCGAAGGATTCCTTGATATGTTACGTTCATTCGGGATCGAAATATTGGTGGATGTGCGGCGCTATCCAGGATCGAGGCGCTATCCGCAGTTCAACAGGGACGAACTCGCGCCTGCACTGGCCGCACAAGGCATCGCCTATGAACATCTCGAACAGCTCGGCGGAAGGCGTTCCCCGGCAGCGGATTCACCGAACACCGCGTGGCGCATAGCACAATTCCGCGGTTATGCCGATCACATGGCAACGCCCGAATTCCAGGAAGCAATGGCTGTATTGAAGGAGTTGTCCACTGGGCGAAGAGTGGCTTATATGTGCTCTGAAGCTGTGTGGTGGCGATGCCATCGAAGTCTCATTTCCGATCAATTGAAAAGTGAAGGTTGGAAGGTGATGCACATCATGGGGATCGATAAGAGTGAAGAACATCCGTATACGAAGGCGGCCAGTATCGTTTCGGGTAGATTGGATTATTCCATGCCACTGCGAACGAAGAAAAAGTAGATCGATAGTGATGGACCGTTGATACAACGAGGTAAGGTCTTGGATCGTCGATGGAGTATGAACCGCCAACTCTGCCTGATCGTTCCGATCCGATCTCGATCGGCGGGCTTACAGGATCGGGTCCGTTGATCTCTTTTTTAACATGAGGATCTGGATGAACGCTGCCTCACCAGAATGTGATCAGCTCTCATTGTCATCCACTGTAACACCGATCCACCCCACAAGTCGTACCTTCGATGTCCGCTTTTTACATGACATGAACATTGAATGGCGGTATTAATAGCTCGTTGATGACCAATGCCGCACGTGCAGAGAGGAATGAGGAGGAGGAGAGGTACCATGAGTTATTGGCCAACTGTGCCAGGGAGCCCATCCACAGGCCCGGCAGGGTACAGGCGCACGGGGCGTTATTGATCCTCGAGAAGGCGGGGCAGCGGATCCGCTGCATCAGTGACAATCTTGCAGGTATCCTGGGCATGGATGTCGCCCATCTGCTGGATGCGGAACTTTCCACCCTGCCGATCGCGGGAACGCTTTCATCTCTTGTGCAACAAGCATCTTCAGGCGAAGCGAATGTTCCTCTATCACTCACGGCACCTGATGGTCAGTTGTACGATGTCTCCTTGATGCGATCGGAAGATGGTCACTTGATCATCGAGTTAGAGAACGCATCCACCACCGGTACCCATGTACAATTACCGGTCTTCTCGGCATACACACGTATGCGTACCGGGCAGCCCGATCTCTCCAGGGCGTTGGAGATCGCAGCCCAGGAAGTGAAGGCTGTGAGCGGCTTCGATCGCGTCATGGTCTATCGATTCCACGAGGATTGGCACGGCGAAGTAGTGGCCGAAGCGATCGCTGAAGGCATGGGTTCTTTCATGGGCCTGCATTTCCCTGCCTCGGATATTCCACCGCAGGCGCGTGAGCTCTATCGTCGTTATCCCGTACGCCAGATACCTGATGTGGTCTCTGCTACGCATGGCCTTGTTGTCTCTCCCGGTCACGAACATCTGCTCGAGATGGACATGTCCGCCGTGGGCTGCCGGGCGGTATCACCGGTGCACATCGCGTATCTGAAGAACATGGGCGTGGGTGCCAGTTTCAGCATCTCGATCATTGCACAGGACCGTTTGTGGGGGCTCATCGCCTGCCATCATCCAGAAAAAAAGATAGTACCGCCCCAGGCACGGATCAGCTGCCAGCTGATCACCCAGTTCCTTTCGGTGCTGATCGATGCTGAAGTGGAAAGGACCTTGAACCAGGCGCGGGAACACGCCGACCGTTCATTGCAACGAATCGCGGATGACCTGCGATCGAACATGCGTATACAGGATGTGCTGCATGGCAATGCCGATCGCCTGATGCAATTGTTCAAGGCTGACGGGTTCTGGAGCAATGTGGGCGGCGAAGTGATCCAAAAAGGCCTCGATCCCGGAAAGACGGCGATAGCCGCACTGATGGATGCCATGATGAGGTCCACCAATGAAGCGATCTTCACCACGGAACGCATCGATCGTCTGCCGGTGGAGCTTCCTGGTGTGGCCTTTGCCGGTTTCCTGGGAATACGGATCCAACCGGAAGCTCAAGGTCACATCTTCTTCCTGCGTGAAGAGAAACGCCAGCAGATCGCGTGGGCGGGTCTTCCACAGAAGAGCGACATACCCTTCAAGCAGGGCGGGCTCGAAACATTGGGTCCGCGCAAGAGCTTCAAGAAATGGGAGGCCGAAGTGCGTGGCACCAGTGAAAAATGGACCTACGCTGAAACGGCAATGGCCGGCAAACTGCATGAAGCCATCCTCAACGGTTATTACAAACGTTCGGTGGAAGTGCAGGAACTGAACCGGAAACTGCGGGATTCCTATGATGAACTGGAATCCTTCAGTTACACCATTTCACATGACCTGCGCACTCCGTTGGGTACCATCACCAATTTCGCCGAAATAATCCTGAAGGATCCAGCGTACTCCGAGGCGGATGATCTGCGCCTGATGGCAGAGAAGATCGCGCGGAACAGCAGGAAGATGGGCGTGATGATGGATCATGTGCTCGATCATTCAAAGATGGGGAAGGTCGCCATAAAGAAGGTGCGCGTTCCCGTGATGGACATCCTGGCTTCTGTTCATGATGATCAGCTGTCGATCTACCGGAACAAGCCGGAACAACACCGTTTCGTCGTGGAGGCCGCACCGGATATCTTCGGTGATCCCGTAATGGTGGCACAGGTATTCAGCAACCTTATCTCCAACGCGTTCAAATATTCGCAGTATGCCGATGATCCGCAGGTGCGTGTGAGCGGCCGCGAATCCGCCACCGATACCATCTACACCATTTCAGACAATGGCATCGGGTTGGACATGAAGGACTCCGGCCAGATCTTCGAACTGTTCCAACGCTCCACCAACGTGGATGAGTATGAAGGAAGCGGTGTGGGTCTGGCGATCGTGAAGCGCATCATGGAAAGGCATGGCGGCTGGATCGATGTGAGCAGTGAATTGGGCAAAGGATCACGGTTCACCATCAGCTTCCCGAAAAAGTAAAAATGGAACTTACCGCAAGACTGAAGGCCCATACCGCGGGCCTGCACACCGAAGTGGAGGATCTGCTGTATGCCGAACCGCTGATGCAACGCACGATCGCGAAGGCTCAACTGGTGCATCTGCTTCGCATACATCATCGTTTTCATGTGATGCTGGAACGGTGGATCGCACAACATGAAGAGCAGATCACCGGGCTTCCGATCAGGCTTCTTCAGCGTTCGCAGATGATCATGGAAGACCTGAGGTCGATCGGCGCAGAAGCACCTGATGAGATCACGATCGAAGGAACACCAGGCTTCGAGGAGATGTTGGGCGTGCTTTACGTGAGCGAAGGTTCCATGCTCGGTGGTGCGGTGATCGCCAAGGCGCTCGCAGGCCACCCGGAATTGCAGGGGATAGCCTGGAAGTTCTTCGGTGCGTACGGCCAGGATCTCCGATCGCATTGGATCGCCTTGTGCGCGATGCTAAATGAAAGACCGACCGGTGAACACGAGCGGATATTGAATGGTGCCGTGATCGGTTTTGATGCTTACAAGAAGTGTTTTCATGCCCTGTCCATCGATCGGGTCAGCGTGGAATGATCGTTGGAACAATACGAATGCCGGGGGCTATGCGCAGCGCGTGAGCGATAGCAGCGGCAGCCCGCAGCGCAGCGAGGACTATAGCGGATAGCGCGACCCGCAGGGGCACGCCCAAAGAACGGACATCGATCCATGATCGCAGTATGATGCGTGTACCTTCGTGCGACCCATGAAGAGCAAAGCAGACAAGATCAAGGATTTCGATCCGAACAGCCCTGGCGATATCCATGCTGGGATCTATGGTCTTCCGTTCAATGCAGAAGAAGCGGATATTGTGCTGGTACCGGTACCCTGGGAGGTGACCACCAGTTATGGACACGGCACTTCGGAAGGTCCGGAAGCGATCTTTGAGGCAAGCTTCCAGGTGGATCTTTACCACCGCGAATTCCCGGAGCTTTGGAAGACGGGCATCTTCATGGACGAAGTGCCGCAGGCATTGAAGGAACAGAGCGCCGACCTGAAGAAGAAGATCCGCAAGGTCGAACATTCAGACCATAAGGACCATCTGAAAGCAGCGAAACTTCTGCAACTGGTGAACGAAGAGTGCGCCGTGTTGAACGATTGGGTGGAGCAGCGTACCACGTACTGGCTGGACCAGGGAAAAATGGTGGGACTTATCGGTGGTGACCACAGCACGCCGCTTGGTTTTTTTCGCGCGCAGGCCGCACGGCATAAGGAGTTCGGCATCCTGCACATCGATGCCCATCTCGACCTGCGCATCGCGTTTGAAGGATTCACTTACAGCCACGCGAGCATTCTTTACAACACACTGCCGATCGAACAAGTACGGAAGGTCGTGAGCGTTGGGATACGTGACTTCTGCGAAGAAGAACAACGGGTCCTGGAAAAGGCAAAAGGCCGTGTGATCATGCATCACGCCAGCGATCTGCGGCGGGAGCAATATGCGGGCGCCACCTGGCAGAAGCAGGTGGACCGTATCATTGCGCAGCTTCCGCAGAAGGTACACGTGACCTTCGATATCGATGGCCTCGATCCGAAGCTCTGTCCGAATACGGGAACGCCTGTTCCTGGCGGTTTCGAATTCGAAGAAGCGGCCTACCTGTTGTCCCGCGTGGCCGAAAGTGGCCGGCAGATCATCGGCTTCGATCTGGTGGAGGTTTCACCGGGCAAGCATGATGAATGGGATGCCAACGTGGGCGCGCGCATGCTCTTCCATCTTTGCGGAGTGATGATCGGCGGCCACAACAATAAGAGCGAGAACACTCGGAGTTCTTCCACCCGGAAGAAGAAGGTCGGTTCAAGGAGATGATCTAGCGCTCTTGGACTTTTCGATCCATCCACGCCTGATCCAAGGCACGAAGGAATGTCTCTGACGGTTGAGCACCGCTCACGGGCACTTTTCCATCGATCAGGAAATACGGCACGCCACGAACACCGTGCAGATGAGCGGCGCGTTCATCGGCGCGTACTTCATGTGCGAAGTCTTCGGACGCGAGCATCTTCTCGACCACCTTGCCAGCCAGACCGATCTCCTTGCCGAGCTGTTCCAATGTGGCATGATCGGCGATGTGAAGGCCATCAATGAAGTATGCCTTGAACAAACGTTCCTCAGCAACATCACCCAGGCCTTTGGTCTTGGCCAATTGGATCAGCCGGTGCGCATCGAATGAGTTCGCGATGATCGCCTTTTCCATGTTGTAATGGATGCCCACGGTAAGGCCGCGCTGCACTACATCTGCCACACGGGCTTTTGCGCTCTCCCGCGTACCACCATACTTCTCCACGAGCATTCCGTACATATCCAGATCGCTGCGTTGCGGTGCGCGTGGATCGAGCTCGAAACTTCGCCAGACCACTTCAACACTATCCTTGTACGGGAACTTCGCGAGCGCTGTCTCGAATTCTTTTTTGCCGATGTAGCAGAACGGGCACACCACATCGCTCCATATCTCCACCACCATTTTTCCTTTCACCTCCCGCTCTTCTTCCTTCATGATCCTCGCTTTCTCCTGGCCGTGGAGCAAGTTTCCGGCCGTTATCAAGAACAGCAACAATATGGCTCGCATGATGCAAAGTTGATGATCGACATCGATCCGTGCAGACCTGGAAGTGCGAGACCTCAACACCACACCGTTAAAGCTTCATGATCATGGGCCGATGCATTGTGAAAAGATGATCTTTGCTTTACACTCCGTGCGATCACATTCATTCCTTCGGTCCCTTGTTCTACTCGCAGGTATGTGGCCTGCTCTCACGATAGGCCAATCCTTGTGGCGGCTGGATAGTCTGATGACCACATGGCCTGCGGAAAAACTCACGCTTGAAGATCGCCGCCCGCCCAAGCAATTCGTTTTTCCAGCTGTGGTGACAGAAGGACTGTATGCGCGGCTGCAAGAGGATGCCCATGGATTTCCAGTGTTCGCTGATACCACGGTGGCCCTTTATGCCGATCTATTAGGCGAACAACGGCGCGAAGACCTTCAGGTGGCCATGGCACTTGCGGATGCCTATTTCCCGATCATTGAGAAAGAATTGTCGGACAACCAGCTTCCTGAACAGCTGAAATATCTGCCCCTTGCACTATCGGCGATGAACATCCACGCCACTTCACTCACCGGTGAGGCCGGCATATGGATGCTCACCTACCCTGTTGCGTTGCGTTACGGCCTGCGTGTGGATGCCATGATGGACGAACGCCATGATCTGAAGAAAAGCACTGCGGCCGCGGTGAGATACCTGAAAGATCTTCACGATCGATATCAGGAATGGCCACTTGCGGTGATGGCTTTCGCCTGCGGCCCTGCGAACATTACCCGCGCGATCGGTATCACGGGTGCTGTGGGTGGTTACCGCATCCTTTATCCGCATTTTACTCCCGGGCACCAGGATGTGATGCCCCTGTTCATGGCCATGATCCACCTTGGCGCGAACGCCGGGAAACTCGAGCTGCTCACGATCCAAGTCGATCCATTCGAAGAGACCGACAGCCTTGTCACCGATCAGGAGTTCCATCTGCTGCAACTGGCGCGGATGCTTGAACTACCTCCGTCACGGCTACGATATTTGAACGCCACGTTCTTCTCTGGCCGTGTGCCGGCAGGCAGTGTGCTTCTGTTGCCCAAAGGCCATGGGACCAAGCTTGACCATGCCTTGATGATGGCCGCACAATTGAACGAAGCGATCGATGTGCGGGTGGAGAATGTGGCAGACACCGTAGCTGCCCCGCCAGCAATGGAGGAGATAAAGAAAATGGAAAAAGAACCCGGCCATATCATCTACACCGTACGTGCCGGTGATTCGCTCTATGCGATCGCAAAGAGACACAAAGGAATAAGTGCACAGACCTTGAAAGATCTTAATGGCATCTCCGACAAGATCAGGCCAGGCCAGAAGATCAAGATACCGAAACAATGAGGCCGGTCCATGTGCTGCTCTTTCTCCTGGCGGTGATCATCTGCCTTGGCCTGGTGGGTCTGCTTATTCCAAAGGAAGGCTTGAAGTTAGGAGGTTCAGGCACCATTTCCTTTCCGGCCCCCGGCGATCTTTTCGCTGAAAAGGCCGATCGGGTGGACATCTCAGAGATCGTCGCCATGCCCACGGATGAATCAGCCGTGGTGGATCCCACCTCTGTGCTGCCAGTTGATACCATTGCCGATCCGGTCTTCGTGGATCCTTCTCAAGTGGAGGTCGCCGATCAGGGGCAATTCATTCCTGACACCAACGCACTGCCTCCATTGGAAGCGCGGATCATGCTCCATTATCCAGAAGATGATCGCAGCATTCTGCATCCTTTCTTCGAAGCATTGACCCGCGCACGCAAAGGCGCAAGGCCGATCCGCATCATACACTATGGCGATTCACAACTGGAGGGCGATCGCATCACCAGCTATGTGCGCAACAAATTGCAAAGCCAGTTCGGCGGTGTGGGTCCGGGTCTTTTTCCGATCGCTGACATTGTGCCGCATATGAGCGTGGTACGCGAGATATCACCAGAATGGAAGCGGTACAGTGTGATGGATCGCAAGGCGGCAGGCACTGGCCACCTTCGCTACGGTGCCCTTTCAAGTTTCTCCCGCTTTACCCCGATCCTGCCAGATACGGTGCCACCCGATACTGTCCTTCATTCGGCAACGATCATCCTGCGCAAAGGGAAGCGTGCCTATGGCAAAGCTCAAACGTTCAGCATCTGCCGCATGTGGTTTGGATGGCACAAGGCGCCGCTGGTGATCGACTTTTCAGTGAATGGTGAAACGATATCCTCCCAGACCATTGAATCTTCCTCGGAATTGCTGCAGCACGAATGGAGATTCAACGCCACACCGGAAGAGATCGCCATAACAATGACCGGTGCCGATAGTCCGGAGGTGTACGGCATCTCGCTGGAAGGGAATACCGGTGTGAACATGGACAACATCGCCATGCGCGGCGCCGCCGGCTATGAGTTCAACCGGGTGGACCAGCCCTTGCTCAAAGAGATGTTGCGCGATCTTGATGTGAGGTTGTTGATCCTTCAATATGGCGGAAATGTTCTGCCGCATATGACCAGCGTGGAGGATGCCGAGAAATATGGCCGCGCATTCGGCGCACAGATCGCACGTTTCAAACGCATGCTTCCAGGAGTCTCCATCATCGTGATCGGTCCCAGTGATATGAGCATCAAGGAAGGAGATCAATTGGTGACAAGGCCCTTTCTGGAGGATGTACGTGATGCGATGAAGAAGAACACACTGGCCCAGGGTGCGGTCTATTGGGACCTTTACGAGGCCATGGGTGGGCGCGGCAGCATGCCCAGCTGGGTGAACGCATCCCCTCCACTTGCCGCCTCCGATCTAACCCACTTCAGTCCGCAAGGCGCCAAGAAGGTCGGCGAAATGTTCTACACGGCGCTCATCAGCGACATGGCGGCATGGATGGCAGCGAAGGCCGAATGATCTTCAACCCAGGATAACCGGTGCTGTCGCCATCAAACTATGGGTGAACTCGAGCACGTAGGTCCCTGATCCAATGAACGATCTGCGATAGGGCACCGGAATGGGCAGCGCCGGATCGGTCAACGTGTGATCGAAGATCTGCGGTGCCGAAAGTTCATCGTTGTTCCATCCATCGGAAAGCTCATTGAGCCTGCCTCGCATATCGATCACCGTTCTCGCCAGCGCATATGCGTGGCGGCCTTCTCCAAGGTCCATGGCTGCGGTGGCCTGCAGATGCTGGTCCAGCAATTCATTCATCTGCGACTCTATCGATGATGCACCGTTCGCCAGCCCGCCACTGTCCCGCTCGAACAACCAGATCGCCGTGGTGGCCAGACCTGTCCTGTCATGGACCTGCGTATCCACGAGCGTTTCCTTGAAGCTGGCCGGGGTCACTTGTGATGTACCGAAGGAGCCAAGCTTTCGAGGGGCGATGAAATACCGGTCCCCTCTGCTGGTGATACCGATGCCGAAGAGGTATAGTTCATCCTTGCCGGGTTCTGAAAATTGCTCTGCAACGCATTCCACCCGTGTCAAGGTCAATCGAAAAGGCTTGCTCATGATGATGGATATTAAGTGGTACCAATGTCATCCTCCATCTCTCCGGTCCATCATCACGCGAATGACACTGCAAGCTAATGCAACCCTGGCCGGATCGTACCGACGGTTGAAAACTCGACGGTGAACGACCGGCCAGTGATGTTCCTGTACGCTTCTACCTGCTCAGCGATCTTCCACCGGGGGTTGAACATCCTGCTCAGGCAACGCGGGAATGTTCTCGGCCTCCATATCCTTCAGACCTTCCTCGATCATTTCATAGAACTGATCGAGCTTGGGCAGCACAACTATTCGCGTGCGGCGGTTGACGGCCTTGTTCTCCGGAGTGTCATTTGCGACCAACGGAACATATTCACCCCTTCCGCCAGCAGTGATGCGCGCGGGATCAACACCATGCTGTGTTGTCAAGGCACGAACGATCGAAGTTGCACGCAACACGCTGAGGTCCCAATTGTCCTTGATGCACTCCTTGCTGATCGGAACGTTGTCGGTATGGCCTTCCACCAGGAACTCCATGTCCTTCTTGTCGTTGACCACCTTGGCCACTTTTGCAAGCACCTCGTTGGCCCGATCGCTTATCTGCGTGCTGCCGCTCTTGAAGAGCATCTTGTCGCTGATCGAGATGAAGACCACTCCTTTCTCCACGTTGATCTCCACATCCTCATCGCTCAAGTTCCCAAGACTTCCCTTGAGGCTCACGACAAGTGCCAGCGTAACGGAATCTTTCTTGGTAAGCGCATCCTGAAGAGACCGGATCTGAAGGTCCTTTTCCTTGATGCTTTCCAGTGATCGCTCCAGGTTCTCAGCCTCCTTCGCTGAAAGCATGGCCATGTTCCCGACGTTGTTCAGCAACGCGGCGTTGGTCACGCTCAACTCGCGGTTCTGCGCTCTCAGTTCTTCATTACTGGAACGCTGGCCTGAAAGATCGCTCTTGCAGTTCTCCAATTCCCTGCGCAGCTCCTCCACCCTGCCCGCCAGGGTCTCATTGGACATCTTCAAGGAAGTGTATTTCTTCTTGGAAACACAGGAAGTGCCCATCAGGAGCATGGTTCCTACGATGATCAGATAACGCGAACGTATCATGAGGGGTTGATCTTTGCGGCGAAAATACTTGTACTCAGATCCATTCACCATGATGCATGTTATTATTTCGATGATCTTTCCGATCTCAGGGGCATATCGACTTACTGGAAAGGGGATCGCATGAAAAAAGGCGCCCGTTCCAGACGCCTTTTTTCGATCGGATAGAAAGGATCAGCGGTTATAGGCCAACCACGCTCTGAATTCATGCTTCATCTCGTTGTACAGACGTTCGAACGTCTCGAACCGTTCACGCAGTTCATTATGCACACCGTAAGGCCGGTATATCGCATTCTGCAACCCATCTTCGCTACGCGCGCCAAGCATCCTGTCATGTTCCTTGATGTCATGAGCAAGTTCATCCATGACCTCTATCTGGCGAATGAACCGGTTCTGGTATTGCTCCACGTGGGGCATCGTCTCGGGCACGGCTGCTGTGGTGACGTATTGTTCCAGGTGTTTCTGGAAAATGAAGAGTTCTTCACGATAAAAGCGCAACGCGTTCAGCCACATCTTGTGATCGAGGTGGAGCGCTTCCATACCACGCATCACATTCTCGGGAAGCTCGTCCCTGCGCTCTTCCCTTGTTCTCGCAGGTTTCACCGAGGCTCCGATCATATATGGTGGCAGCGTGGTGTTCATACCGCCCCCCCGCGCGGCATTGGTGTTCATGTTGCGCGACATGGACCGTCCGTCTGAAAGGGTTCCACCCAGACGATCACCCTCTGTCGGTCTTTTATTCTCGTTCATCCTCATCTCTTCTACTATTATGATTGATCATTGAGCGTCGCGATACGTGCGTCGCCTTCAGGGCGTATTTATGCCACCTGATTTGGGAGTGTTGTTACGATCGTTCACATTGGATCTGGAGTCCCGCTCGAAGTGGTCGCCTTGTGGATCGCGGCGGTCCATTCCGGTGCTCTATGGTCCGGGTTCAGCACGACGCTGACTGTTGGTGTGATCGTAGTCGTTCATACGCATCCACTCCTCGAACTGCTCCTGGTCCAGCACGGCCTGAATGTCGGCATTGCGGCGCTCGGTAAGCGGCAGATAATTGGAATTGGACCGTGGTGTGGCACCCAATGCAACATAATCGTCATGGTACCGGCGATCTATCTCTCGAAGTCGTTCGAGTTGTGCTGTACGTAATTCAAGCTCAGTGGCCACGCTGTCATTGAACATGATCCATCCCGTGGAATAGGTACCGTCCTGTGCCTGTAGGTTAAAGGGCGCCAGACCGGCGGCGATGAGCAGTACGCAAATGGTGCGAACGGCTTTTTGGTAACTGGACATGATGAAGAATTTCTGATACGGCAGCAAAGGCGGTACCATCCATCCGGCGCCGCTGGAAGATGGAACTTCATTCATTCAGATCGTGGAACGTTCGGAACGATCGCTCACGCGGTATGTCTCAATTGCTGATGCTTGCTTCCATAGAACTGGGCCTTTCCTCCCAGCTCATGTATATCGAAAGGTTTGGTCATGAAATCATCGGCGTGGCAGGCCTGGCAAGCTTCCTTCACCTCAGGTGCCGTATGGGCGGACACAATGACAACGGGTATCTCCTTGGTACGTGGATCGGCCTTTATCCGCTGGCAGATATCAACCCCGTGCTGGCCTTTCAAGAGCAGATCGAGGAAGACCACATCGGGATCTAGACTTACTAGATCTTCCACGCTGGGGGGCGATTCCAATGCTGTTACCTTGAAACCCTTCTTTACGAGCACGAGTTCCACTATGCCGAGCAGATCGGGTTCATCATCCACCAATAGTATCTTGATGGCATTGTTGTTATTCTGCGCCATTTCCATCGGTGTGCACCGGGAATGACATGGTGAAGGCCGAACCTTCGCCCGGTATGCTCGATACGGCCACCGAACCGCCGTGGTGCCGCACTATCTCGCTGACAATGAATAGACCTACACCAAGACCGGGGAACGGTTTGGCCGGATCGGTGAGCACACGATAGTATCGATCGAAGATGCGGTCCTGCTCCTGATCGCTCAATCCGATGCCGTGGTCGCTGACGATGATCTCAACCTTCTTTTCACCACATGTGATCCTTACTTCAATGAGGTCGGAACCGGGAGAGAACTTCACCGCATTGGTGAGCAGTTCGGATAATGCCTGGGAGATGCGCGCGCGATCACCGTGAATGGTGCAGCCGGACGCCCCCGTCAAAGTGAAGCGATGTGATTGATGCCTGCCCCGTGCATCCGCCACCACCTCCATCACCAGGGGATCCATATCGATCCGCTCGTTCTCGAACTCCAATTCCCCTTTCTGGATCTTGTGTACCTCAAGAAGGTCGGTGACCAGACGAGTGAGGCGATCGACCTGATCGGCCATCTTTTTGAGATGAACTCGCGGTACAACTACTTCGGGCCCATCATTGCTGGCGATCAATTGCAGGAAAGCCTTCAGCGTGGTGATCGGCGTCTTCAACTCATGGCTCGCCATGCTGAGAAAATCATCTTTTCTCTGACGTTCAAGAAGGTGTGTCAGGCTTAGAGGATCTGGCTGACGGACGTGGGCAATGTGTGGACCGGGTGAAGCCTGCCCAGGAGCATTGTAGTGCTGGTAGTGTTGAGGTTGGGACATTGGATCACCGATGTGGTCGCTCCGAGAACAAAAATATTGCCGATCAGGAGGGATATTAGTAGTTCGTCTTAAGAGATACGCGATCCGTCGTGCATTTCGTATGATCCAACGAAAATTGATAGCATTCCAAGGATCGAGAAGGGCAAGCTCCCTCAAGTTGGTCTCGGGACAAAGGGACACGCACACCCTGAATGCTGGGGAAACACCTTCCCAGCGAACTATTCCGGCTTGTTTCCTTTGGCCCGTTCCCAATAGACATCCAAGCCTGCAAGATCGAGATCGCCCCAACTGCGGCCTTCCTCACGTATGGAAGCTTCCATGTGCTGAAAGCGACGAATGAACTTGCGGTTGGTCCGCTCCAGCGCTTCGTCCGGATCGAGACCGAGGAAGCGGGCATAGTTCACGATGCTGAATAGCACATCGCCAAGCTCTTCAGCCTGCTTGTCCGAACGGGCATCCACTTCTTCCTTCAACTCCTTCAATTCCTCGTTCACCTTTTCCCACACCTGCTCCTTGTTCTCCCAATCGAAACCTACGCCACGGGCTTTGTCCTGTATCCGTATCGCTTTCACCAGGCTTGGCAATCCGCGGGGAACGCCTTCGAGAACGCTCTTTTCCATCCCGCTCTCACGGGTCTTCTCGGCCAGCTTGATCTTTTCCCAATTGGCCTTCACTTCCTCCTCGTCCTTCACCTGCACATCACCATAGATATGCGGGTGCCTGCGGATGAGCTTCTCGCAGATCGAGTTCAGCACTTCCGTGATATCGAAGGCACCTTTCTCCTTCCCTATCCGGGCATAGAAGACCATGTGCAACAACAGATCGCCAAGCTCCTTCTTCACCTCGTCAAGATCATTACGCAGAATGGCATCACCCAGCTCATAGGTCTCCTCGATCGTAAGTGGTCTCAGGGTCTCCATGGTCTGCTTACGGTCCCATGGACATTGCTCCCGCAATTCATCCATGATCTTCAACAGACGCAGGAAAGCCTCGGCACGTGGATCGGTCTTCATGGCTCCGAAAGTAGAACAACACATCACAGTCGTACAGAGCATCTGCATATCCGCTATTTTCGGCCCCATGCAGCGGAAGATCTTCTACTTCGGCAGGAATGCGTCCATGATGGCCCTTGTGGGCCACCAACTTGCCGTGGCAGGGCTCGATGCGGAAGGTTTCATGGATGAACAACTGTTGGAGGACCGGCTGACGAAGGGTGACACGAAGCTTCTGGTTATCGGCGGTGGCGTGGAGGATGAGCCACGTGAACGGTTGAAGAGGATCTGCGATGCACATGGCATCCTCGTGCTCGAACATAGCGGTGGCCCACAATCACTTCCGGGCAGTATAACAGAGGCCCTTGGGTAGGAAACTGCTCCCATACTTCGGGCCTATTCGATCCGTTATCCACCGCCGGATGCTTCGATCAATATTGCCGATCTGCTTCTGCCTGCTGGCCGATCTGCTGGCCGCCCAGGGCACAGCCACCTTGCGAGGCCTGGTGCGCGATGAGGCAGGCAATACGCTGCCAGGTGCAAGCGTGATCCTGAAGGATCTTTCCATCGGCGTGGCAGCCGATGAAGGAGGACGATACATCATCTCACTACCTGCCGGCCGGCCGATCGAGGTGCATTTCAGCTATTCAGGGACCATCACCACCGTGGAAACGGTGGAACTCGCCGAAGGGGCCGATCGTACCTTGAACATCACCCTCCGATCGCGCACGTTCGATCCGGTGGTCATAGAAGGCACACGCCGGGCAAGGGAACGAGGCCTGGAGACCCTCGATCCGCGGATCGTGCGTTTCAATCCATCACCGTTGCAGGGCGTTGAATCCCTTCTGCAGGGCCAGGTGGGTGTGGTGAGCCGCAATGAATTGAGCAGTGGGTACAGCGTACGTGGAGGAAATTTCGATGAGAACCTCGTTTATGTGAACGACATTGAGGTGTACCGCCCATTCCTGGTACGCGCCGGGCAGCAGGAAGGATTGAGCTTCCCGAACCCGGACATGGTGGAACGGCTCGAGTTCAGCGCCGGAGGATTCGAACCACGCTACGGCGATAAGATGAGCAGTGTGCTCGATATCCATTACAAACGGCCACGCGCCTTTGCCGGCAGCGCGATGCTCGGTCTCATGGGCGGTGCCGTGCATGTAGAGGATGCCATGATGAACAAACGCCTGAGGCAGATCACCGGCTTTCGCCACCGGGTGAACCAACTGCTGCTCTCGGGTCTCGATACGCAGGGTGAATACCGGCCGGTGTACACCGATCTGCAGACGTATTGGACATACGATATCACCGAAAATGTGGAATTGGGATTTCTCGGATTGTATTCAAGCAATCGCTATGGAATGATCCCCCAGAACAGGGAGACCGAATTCGGTACGTTCAATCAAGCATTGCGTTTCACGGTGTATTTCGAAGGGCAGGAAGTAACGCAATTCCAGACCTATTTCGGCGCGTTGAACCTCAATGTCCGATCGGACAGGAACACTTTGTTGAAGTACACCGTCAGCGCGTTCAAGACGTTCGAAAGTGAACGTTTCGATATCCTGGGAGAATACTGGCTGCAGGAGCTGGAGCGCGATCTGGGAAGTGATGAATTCGGTGAAGTGGTGCGCAACCTCGGCGTGGGTGGTTATCTCGATCATGCGCGCAATCAATTGGATGCTACCGTTTATACCGCGGCCCACAAAGGCTTTCATGAATGGGGCGGCACCAGATACCTTCAATGGGGTGCGGACATCCGTAGTGAGGTCATCAACGACAGGTTGAGCGAGTGGACACTGGTGGACAGTTCAGGCTACAGCACGCCTTTGAACAGCGGGGAAGATCTCCATCTGAACTACGTTCTGAAGAGCCGTTTGAACATGGAAAGCGTCCGTGCATCGGCCTATGTGCAGAACAGCTGGCGTTGGGATACCGGTACCGATCGGTGGTGGTCGCTCATTGCAGGTGTCCGCAGCCAGCACTGGACATACAATGGACAGACGGTCACCAGCCCGCGCGTAAGGTTGAACTATCATCCCGGTTGGAAAAAGGTGAATGCCGAAGGTGACACTGTGTTGCTGGACTACAACTTCTGGGCGGCCGCCGGTCTTTACTACCAGCCCCCCTTCTATCGCGAAGTGCGCATGATGAACGGCACGTTGAATCCGGAGATACGTGCCCAGCGCAGCATTCATCTTCTTCTGGGCATGGACCGGTATCTGAAGTTCTGGCAGCGGCCGTTCAAGTTCACCGCAGAGCTTTATTACAAGCATCTGGATGATCTGATCCCTTATGAAGTGGACAACATCCGTATCCGGTATTACGGTACCAACAGTGCCCGGGGCTATGCCACAGGCCTCGATCTGAAACTGAACGGTGAGTTCATCGAGGGGATCGAAAGTTGGGTGGGCGCAGGCGTGATGACCATCCAGGAGGACGTGAAGGATGACTTCTATTATAACAGGTATAACGCCGCCGGTGAGCTGATCCAGCCGGGTTTCACCTTCGATCAGGTGGCCGTGGACAGCACAAGGATAGAACCCGGCTGGATCCCCCGACCCACCGATCAACGGGTCAATTTCGCCCTTTTCTTCCAGGATGAGATGCCTCGCTGGCCCACGTTCAAGGTACACCTGAGCCTCGCCTTCGGTACGGGCCTCCCGTTCGGCCCGCCCAATTTCGATCGGTACAGCGACACCTTGCGCACGAACATCTACCGCCGCGTGGATATCGGCTTCAGCAAACAACTACTGGGTGCAAAAGGCCAGGAAAAAAAGAATTTCCTCCGCCACATCAAGAACATGTGGGTGAGCCTGGAGGTCTTCAATCTGCTTGACATCAATAACACCATCGATCATACATGGGTCACTGATGTGAGCGGGCGCTATTATTCCATTCCCGACTACCTCACCCCCCGGCGGTACAACCTCAAATTGATCGCCTGGTTCTAGCGGGCCTCCGCATGCGAGATCCTTCTACCTTCGCTTCGTGATGCAGCTGTTCCGCCTCCTTCTGCCGATCGTAGCCACCGTTGCGATGGTGGCCTGTTCCACACACAAGTACGTAGCGGCCTCACATCCCAATGGCAGGCCCGAAGTGGTGGTCTTCATGAAGGGCAAGGGCGAAGAGGCCGTGAAGGTGATGGAGAAGGTCTATTACCCCAACGGCCAGCTTGAATATGTTGGCCGGTTCGAGAACGGCGTGGAGCATGGTGAGTGGGTCTATTATTATGAGAATGGAACAAAGAAATACGTAGAGAACTGGCAGAACGGCGTAGAGCACGGCATTCATTATGATTATGCTCCCGATGGACAGGTGCACCGCGAATTGCACTATGAAAAAGGCCGGGTGGTGAAGGAGGTGGATCATACCCGTCGTTAGTGGATCGGAACTTCAACGCCCAGTCGCCGAACAGCCTGCTGCCCGCAACATTTACGCTCTTCATGGAGCCGATAATGTCATTTATCGAACACTGTGGACCGATGCGGTGCTGACCAGTATATTTGAGAACGGCTCCGGCCTTTCCCTCGGTTTTCAGAATTCTCAATGGCATCAGACCCCTTCACGGCACCGATGCCGGCCGAAGAATTGGCCCAATTGGTGAACAACTCACCGAACGCCATCATCACGGCCGACCGGGAGGGTATTATCATTTCCTGGAACCGTGGTGCCCAGGAGATCTTCGGTTATTCCGCCGAAGAAGCGATCGGAATGAACGTGAGGGAACTTGTATCACCAGCGGATTCCACCTCACAAAAACGTGATTATGAACATCTTTTGTCCGGGGGATCGCTGCCGCCCACGGAGATCGTGCGCATCGGAAAGAACGGCAATGAAATTCATCTTGCCGTCACCATCTGGCCGATAAAACGGCCCGATGGACAGATCCATGGCGTCATCATGAACGGCATGGACATCAGCCAGCGCAAAAAGGCCGAGGCACAGGAAAAGGAGATCAATGAACGCTTCCAGGTGCTGGCCGATAACATCGATCAGCTGGTGTGGATCGCATCCGTGGATGGAAAGGATTGGTGGTTCAACAAACGCTGGATCGAATTCACCGGCATGCCCGCCGATCAGATCCTGGCAAGGTCGCAGGCGGAACTCCACCACCCCGATCATTATGAACGTGTTTCACGCACCCTTGGCGAGGCCGGCCAGAAAGGGGAGCCGTGGGAGGAGATCTTTCCCTTACGCAGGCATGATGGTGAATGGCGCTGGTTCCTCAGCCGTGCACTGCCGATCAGGGATGGGAGCGGCAAGGTCACCCGATGGTTCGGTACCAGCACGGACATCACCGAGCAGCGGCGTGTGCAGGAAGAGCTGAAGAAGAGTGAGGAACTCTTCCATTCGCTGGCGAATAACATCGATCAACTGGTCAATACTTTCGATCCGCTCACCGGTGAATACTGGTTCAATGAACGCTGGTATGAATATACCGGCCTTCCGCGCCAGGCCACCCTTCAGGATCTAATGGCCTGCTCACATCCGGCCCATTACGCTGAAGTGAACGCCGATCTCAAGCGGGCGCGTAAGCGGGGAGATGCTTGGCAGGGAACATTCCCGATCCGTAATGCCAGAGGCGAATACCGCTGGTTCCTCGCACGTTCGCGCCCGCTGCATGATGAACGGGGCACCATAGTGAAGTGGTACACCTCATGTACCGATGTGCATGAGCAGCGCATTGCCGAAGAACAGCTGCGATCCAGCGAAGAACGCCTGCGTGTAAGCTTGAAGGAGAACAAGGAACTGATGGATGCCATGGATGAACATGCCATTGTGGCCATCACCGATCGCCAGGGCCGCATCATATCGGTCAACGATCGCTTCTGTTCCATCTCCAAATATTCACGCGAGGAACTGCTCGGGCAGGACCACCGGATCATCAATTCGGCCTATCACTCCAAGGCCTTCTTCAATGATCTATGGAGCACCATCACCAGCGGCAGGGTGTGGCACGGTGAATTGCGTAACAGGGCCAAGGACGGAAGCATCTATTGGATGGACACCACCATCGTGCCCTTCCTGGATGATGAAGGAAAACCGCGGCAGTACGTGGCGATCCGTACCGATATCACCGAGCATCGGCGCATGCAGGAACTGCTGGAAAAAGAAGGTCACAACAAGGACCAGTTCCTGGCAACGCTCGCCCATGAACTGCGCAATCCGCTGGCGCCGTTGCGCAATGGCATCCAGATCCTGGAGTTCGCCCAGCAGGATGAAGAGCTTGCCCGCAGCACCCGCGAAATGATGGAACGCCAGATGGCGCATCTCGTGCGGCTCGTGGACGATCTGTTGGATGTGAGCCGGATCAGCCGCGGCCGCATCGAATTACGACGCAGCATCTGTGACCTGCGTGCAGCGATCTGGATGGCCGTGGAAAGCGTCGATCCGCAGATCGCCGCCAAACAACAACACGTCGTGATCGATCTGCCGGATGCCCCCGTGGAAGTGAATGGCGATGCAACACGGCTTGCGCAAATTACCGGCAATTTGCTGAGCAATGCCTCGCGTTACACCCCGGAAGGTGGCTCCATTGAACTTTCACTCCTGGTTGATGCAGGAAAGGCACGCATCATCGTGGTGGACAACGGGATCGGCATGGAACAGCATCGCATCCCCGAAGCTTTTGAGATGTTCTCACAACTCGGCCGCAACGGAAGCGCCGGACATGCCAGCGGTTTGGGTATCGGCCTCAATATCGTGAAGCAATTGGTGGAATTGCATGGCGGGCAGGTGATCGCCGAAAGCGAAGGCCTGAACAAAGGCAGCACCTTCCAGGTGGAATTACCGCTTGCACAAGTTGCCGGCTGATGTTCGTATGATCTTTGCTTTGTTCATTACTGTCCGCTATTTTCGATGTCCGTTACGCATTCCATGAGAAACATCACGGTCACTGATTTCAATGCGTTACGCCCAGAGGACCGTCTGTTCCCCATCATCGACGACAGCACCTTCATTACCGAAAGCTGGAACGACACCGGCCGGAGCAGATTCTATGGCATCAATGATTTTTTTGTCGAGGTCATTTACGATCGCACGGGCAAACGCATCATCGACGTCATCGCATTCAACGAAGGCGAGCGCTTGCAACGCATGACGCGCAGCACTGTTCCAAGCGAGAACGAAAGTTGATCTTATTTTGGGGGCGCATCCCTGCGGGTCGGGCTATACGCTGCAACTCTAGACTTGCCCTCGTAACTTCAGTGGTCATCGATCTCTGAAGGAGACTGAGCTCCGATCACAGGTGAACCGTTCCGTTCCA
>JAEZAU010000118.1 GCA_023430325.1 Bacteroidota bacterium
CTTCCACCGAGATCTTCTTCCCGATGTCCTCCTTGGTGATGCCCAGTTCCTTTTCAACGCCAAGCTCCACCGGCAGACCATGAGTATCCCAACCAGCCTTGCGATCCACCCGAAAACCTTTCTGTGTACGGTAGCGGCAGAAGATGTCCTTGATGGTGCGCGCCATCACGTGGTGGATCCCGGGCAGGCCGTTCGCGCTCGGAGGGCCTTCGTAAAAGACGAAGTCTGGCGCGTCCTTCCGCAATTCGAGGCTCTTTCCAAAGGTGTTCTCCGCCTCCCATTGCTTCAGGACCTCGCTGGCTATACGTGGCAGGTCGAGTTCGTCGTACTGGGGAAAACGCTTGGACATGGCTTCGGAAAAGGGCCGCAAAGATAGGCGGGCCAAGCGAAGCGGCCCTGCTGGGAACAGCAGCGCTGTATGCAACGATCACAACGATCCTTCTGATCGGCGGGGTGCCACCTCAACGATCGCCGGCTCATGGACTGAGCAGGGTGGTAAAGGACTTTCGCGCGTGGGATGGGCGGTGTGAGGAACAGCGAACGGTCCATCCCAAAGGCGGTCCAACTATTGTGGAGATCCGCCAAAATCCATTCATCATGAAAAGATCGATACTCTTGTTCGCTTCCACCATACTCGCATTCGCCACCTACGCACAAATGATCATTGTGCAGGAAGATTTTGAAGGTGTAGCCGACGGTGACTATGTGGCGGCTTCCCTTGGCGCGCCATGGACCACATGGTCCGGCGCTGCGGGCACTCCCGAAGATGCCCAGATCAGCACCATCCAGGCCCAGTCCGGTACCAATAGCGTCATGATCACTTCAACCACGCCAAGCACCGGCGGAACCTCGGACCTGCTCTTGTTGCTTGGCGATCGCACTTCGGGTATTTACGGACTTGCCTGGAACATGTACATACCGCAGGGCAATGGCGGATACTTCAATATCCAGCATGCTGAGGAACCCGGTGTGGAGTGGGCGATCGATGTCACGTTCAAGGCCGATGGTACCATTGAAATTGGAGCGAATAATGCAAGCTCGAACTATAGCGTGAACTATCCTCATGATGAGTGGTTCTCAGTTGAATTCCTCATCAATCTGAATACCATGCAGGCCTTATTCACCATGAACGAAGGGGCGCCGTTCACCTGGCCGTTCAACACGGCAGTGGATGCCACAACAGGAATGAACCAGCTGGGTTCGGTGAACTTCTTCTCATACGCAGGTGGCGATCCAGTGATGTATTTCATTGATGACGTGGTCTTCATTGATCTGAGCAACGTCGGCATCGCACAGCTGGATGAGAATCTTGTGCAGATCTATCCGAATCCCGCCACCGATCTACTTACAGTGGAACTTCCTGATCTATCCGTTGAGCGTCTTGTGTTGATGGATGTTGCCGGCCGGAATGTTCAAGAGGTCACGGTGAACGGTCTTCAGCCAGTCCATCGGATGGATGTAGGTGCGCTTGCAGCTGGTAGCTACACTTTGCGGGCGATCACCGAAGAAGGAGAGATCGTGAAGAGATTGATCAAGCATTGATCGGATCATTGGTCCCAGGAAGATCCCCGGAAAATTTTCCGGGGATCTTTTCTTTCACGACCCGTACCAAGATCCTGTGATGAACGACCGGAGGAAATGTTGAGAACGTTGCGAACCGTTTGACGAACAGTTACATTTCGGCAAACTCTTCGACTCCGATGAAAAGATCTCTACCCTTGCTCATGATCGGGATCCTCCCGTTCATTACCAATGCGCAGACCGTGCTTCTCTTTGAGGACTTTGAAGGTGGAAGCAACGGCGATCTGGTGGCACAGACGTTCGGCGATCCATGGACCACATGGTCCGATCAACCTGGTGGTGCTGATGATGCGCCGCTCAGCAATGAGCAGGCGGTCTCTGGCACCCTTAGCTTGAAATTGGAAAGCGCTACTACGTCGGGAGGTCCGCAGGACATGGTCCTCAAGCTCGGCGACAGGACCAGCGGATCATATGCATTGAACTGGGAAATGTACATCCCCTCAGGTTTCGGGGGATATTACAACGTTCAACACAATGAATCGATCGGAAATGGTAGTTGGGGGATCGAAGTGACCTTCAAGCCCGATGGCGTCATTGATTTCCTTTCCAACAGCGTAACATCCACAGGAAGTTTTTCGCACGATACCTGGTTCACGGTAACAACGATCATCGATCTAGGCCAGTCCACAGGTACCATTGCCATTGAAGGGGTTCCACAGCACACCTGGTCCACGGCCTTCAACGCGAACGGCGGTGCAGCTCCGAACCAGCTCGGTGCCATCAACTTCTTCGCCTTTGGTGGCGCCGGTAACATGGGCAAGTATTATGTGGATGATGTGAGCTTCACCGATATCAGTTCGGTGAGTGTGGAGGAATTGAACGGTCCGGACATCAAGATCTATCCAAATCCTGTAGTGGATCTCTTGTATATCGAAGCACCACCTACCGCGGATCGATACCGTCTGTACGATAGCACTGGCCGTGTGGTGAATGAGGGAGCTCTCTCTGTTACTGCGACCCGCACCAGTATCGATCTGAGCCATCTTCCCAAGGGCATGTACACCCTTCAGATCGATGGTGGAATGACCAGGCGGATCATCCGATCATAGAGGGTCCGATCCGACCCAGGAGGCCCGGCTGAACATGGCCGGGCCTCTTTTTGTTCATACTCTTATATCCATCACCGGGGATGCATGGCCTTACCTTTGCATCCCCTTTTGGAGGCGCAGATGCATGAAGTGAAGTTGGATGCTTGTACGGTCACTTTCCTTGAAGAGGATCTTGTGCATGCTCATTTTTCGGCTGGCCGAGTGATCACCGAGCAGGAGGTCCAGGAGATGTTTGATGCCATCGAAGCCCGGCGGGGCACCAAGAAGGTGCTACTGATGGTGACGGTAGGTGAAGGGACTTCCATGAGCAATGAAGCGCGTGCTTTTGCTTCATCGGAGGTCTCCAACAAATACATCGCTGCAGATGCGATCGTGGTGCGCGATTTCGTTCACCAGCTCGCCGCGAACGTTTTCGTAAGACATCATAAGCCCGGCCGGCCGATAAAGATGTTCCCAGAGACGGAAAGCGCCCTCCAATGGCTGAAGCAACAACGCCCTCACATCGATAGGACCAATTGATCATGCTACGTCAACTGTTCATGGCTGCGGCCATTTCCCCTTTCCTTATCTCGGCCCAGGTCATCGATCCCGCGCCAGTGAAGACCATAAAGGTCTCGAAGGCCGAAGTGGTGGCCCTGGCCATTGCGCCCAAAGGAGATCGTATACTGGTGGGTACCGATAAAGGAGCAGAACTGTATGATCTGGAGAGCGGGAAGAAGGTGCAGTCCTTTCCGTTCAATGAAGATGGATCCACGGTCACCTATCACGTTGGTTTTAATGAGAACGGTGAGTATGCCTTGTTGATCGGTCATTCCGGGAAGCGGCAGGTGTGGGATGTGAAGACAGGGAAACAGGAGAAAGTGCTCGCCCCGCATAAATGGATCCCCGATCCGAGAACGGTGAAAGAGATGGGCTTCGACATGAAGAACTCCACCTTCGATCGGTTCTACCAGCAAATGGAAGTGCAGCACAATGATCACACCCTTCGCGCTGTGAAGGACGGTGCCATAGAGGTGGTGAGTGCTGATGGAAAAGCGGTACAGAAGCTGGAGTTCAAAGAGAACAAGGACCAGCATCACCGGGCACCACTGTTGATCCATGAGGGCCAGTTGATCACCGGCACTGATGATGGCCGCGTGCTTTTCTATACGCTGCAATAACGCAGCCTACTTTTGCCCGGCCTTAGCCGCAGAATGAGCAGACCCTCGATCCCCGCATCGGCCAGCCACGCCGAGACCACGCATCTTGTTCTTCCCAATGACACCAACACATTGGGAAATCTCATGGGTGGCCAGCTATTGAAGTGGCTCGATATAGCCTGTGCGATCAGTGCGCACCGTCATTGCAAACGTGTGGTGGTCACGGTAGCGGTGAACCATGTCAGTTTCGATCGGCCCATCAAACTGGGCGACTTCGTCACCATTCGCACCCAGGTGAGCCGGGCGTTCGGTACCAGCATGGAGGTCTGGAGCGATGTGTGGGTGGAGGACCAGATGACGGGCGATAAGATCAAGTGCAACAGCGCCATCTACACATTCGTTGCGGTGGATCAGGCGGGCCATCCCATCGGTGTGCCTGAAGTCATACCTGAGAGCGATGAGGAACGCAGGCGTTATGATGGTGCATTACGCCGCCGCCAGTTGCGCCTGATACTTGCCGGTAAGATGAAGCCGGCCGATGCCACAGAATTGAAGGCATTGTTCGAGGCTTGACCCCCGAATTCCGGTGATCGATCTTGCTCAGCGGGTCCGTGAAGGATCGGCGCGTAAACGATCGGCAATGGCCTTCAGATCATGTGCTTCCATGCAGCGGAAGTGGCCTTGCGGGCAACGCGGATATCCCAATTTGCTGCATGGTCTGCATGACAACCCGTGCACCTGGGCATTGTGCGCCCGCTCCGGGTGCTGCGGAATGTAGGGCCCCATTCCGAATGCAGGCACCGTGTTGCCCCAGACACATACCACGTTCTTCTTGAAGGCGGCGGCAATGTGCATGGCGCCACTGTCATGAGCCACTACTCCGGTACTCATCTCGATCAGTGAAGCGCTGCCGAGAATGTCATATTTTCCCGTAACATCATAGCATCGTTTCCCTATGGCACTGGCGATCGCCCTTCCATCGTCCACATCCTCCCTGCCCCCAATGATTACGATGGGGCCTTCGATCAATTGTGCCAGTTCGATCATTCGGTGCTGTGGCAGCCGCTTGGTGTTGTACGTACCACCGATCGCAAAGGCGGTGAAGCCCGATCGATGAGGTGCGGGAAGGGTCCCGGGGTCCACCTTTCGTTCTTGCGGAATGAAAAGATCGAGACCTTGCCCATCGTTCTTCACGCCGAGAGATCCAACGGTGCTCATGTACCGGTCCACGATATGCACATGCGGAAGCCGGTCGATCTTGAGATTCACCAGCAACCATTTTTCAATGTTCAGTTTCGGGAAGCTCTTCGATGGAACATCCAGCCTCCGCTTGATCGTTGCGGTACGCAGATTATGATGCAGATCGATGATGAGATCGAAGTTCTCGTTCTTCAACCGGCGTATTAGACCATTGAGGTCATCATCCAGAACATGAATGCGATCGATATGGGGTGAACTACTGACAAGGTCCTTGAACTGTTCCTTGACCGCAAAATGGATCTCCACATCCTTCAACTGCGTCTTCAGGCAGCGTACCACAGGGCTTGTAAGTACAATGTCCCCGATGGAACTGAAGCGCAGGACCAGCAATTTCATGAGCTGCGCAAAAGTACGGGTGCGAGCCTGGGCGCATCTGGTCGAATGCCCAATGAGATCCAACGATCATCGGTACCTTCGCTGCCATGTACGTGGATACCCACGCGCACCTCTACCATAAACAGTTCGCTGCCGATCGTGATGACATGATCCAGCGCGCACTGGATGCGGGCGTCACCAGACTATATCTCCCGAACATAGATCTGGAGAGCGTGGAGCCGATGCACGAACTGGTGGACCAACATCCTGACATCTGTTTTCCGATGATGGGTCTGCATCCGGGATCCGTAGGTGCTGATCCCGGCCGTGATCTCAAGGAAGTGGAACGGCTTCTTCATTCAGGCCGTTACCATGCAGTGGGGGAGATCGGCATAGACCTGTATTGGGACAAGACTTATGTCGATCAACAGAAGGAGGTCTTTCGCCAGCAGGTGCTCTGGGCGAAGGAATTGCAGTTGCCCATCGTGATCCATTCACGCGAAAGTTTCAATGAGGTCTATTCCATAGTTGAAGATCTGAACGATCAAGATCTACGCGGCATCTTTCATTGTTTCACGGGCACGGTGGAACAAGCGCGCCTGGTGGTGGAGCTGGGCGATTTTTTTCTGGGGATGGGAGGTGTCATCACGTATCCGAAAGGTGGCGTTGCTGAAGTCATGGCCGAGGTGGGCCCGGATCATTGCGTGCTGGAGACCGATGCGCCGTATCTGGCTCCGGTGCCCTACCGCGGTAAACGCAATGAAAGCGCATACATACCATACATCGCTGCGAAACTTGCAGAGGTCTGCGGATGCACCGTGGATGATATTGGTGCTATTACCACCCGCAACGCGGATAGAGCTTTCCGTGCCGATAAGGACCCTCGCGGATGAAAGGGAAAGTCCTGCTGATCTACACCGGTGGTACCATCGGCATGTGGTGCGATCCCATCACAGGCGCGTTGAGGCCAATGGATCTACAAAGCCTGGCCGATCAAGTTCCTGAATTGAGGCGCACCGAGGTGGAGCTCGGAGCCCTTTCCTTCGAAGTGCCGGTGGATAGCAGCGACATCAGGCCCTCGGACTGGGTGCGTATCGCACGAATGATCGCAGCCAATTACGATGCATACGATGGTTTCGTCATCCTGCATGGCAGTGATACCATGGCCTACACGGCTAGTGCGCTCAGCTTCCTGCTGGAAGGACTTTCCAAACCCGTGGTGCTGACCGGATCGCAATTGCCCGTGGGTGTAATAAGGACCGATGCGCGCGAGAATCTGGTGACGGCGATAGAGATAGCTGCTGCGAAGGATGATGACGGGGATCCGATCGTGCCTGAAGTGGCCATTTATTTCGAATACCGGTTGATGCGCGGGAATCGCACAGTGAAGGTCCACGCCGAACGATTCGAGGCGTTCCGATCACCCAACTGGCCCGCCCTGGCCGAGGCCGGTACACATCTGCGATACGATAGATCGGCCATTCTGCCTCCACGTACAGGAGGATTGCAGCTTCATGAACAGCTCGATGATCGGATCGCATTGGTCCATCTCTACCCCGGTCTCCGATCGGATTGGCTGGAACTGGCACTACAGCAGACCGATCTGCGCGCGGTGGTGCTGGCCACATTCGGTAGTGGGAACGGCCCCACCGACCCGGAATTCCTGCGAACGCTGCGCGATGCGGTCGATAGGGGTATCATTATATTGAACGTGACCCAATGCATAGGCGGCAGAGTAGAGCAAGGCCGGTATGTGACCAGCAGGGCCTTTCAAGAAATGGGAGTGATCGGCGGTGCGGACATGACAATTGAGGCCGCTGTGACCAAGCTCATGTTCCTTTTAGGCCGTTCGGCTCAGCGCAGTGAAGGAACGGAGGCCGTGAGCCAGGGATCGGCAGCACCGATCTGTGGTGAGCTCACGTTGATATGACGTGGCTTTCCGAACGAATACGACAGGTCCTACCTCACTTTCGATACAGGCCGAGTACCGCAGCTTCACCCTTTTTGTAATTTGGCCGCCCGTTATCCGGAAGAACGGCAATTTGGAAGCTAAAAGGAGAGATGGCCGAGTGGTTGAAGGCGCGCGCCTGGAAAGTGCGTATACCCGAGAGGGTATCGGGGGTTCGAATCCCTCTCTCTCCGCCATGGGCTTCTTCGATCGAAAGATCGGTCATGATGACACCGGCGATCGTTTCTTCTGCAACTTCGCACCCGCTCACAACACGATCTCACACCCTTAGATAGACAAACCAGCAACATGGTACGCAAGTTCTTGAACCTCTGTCTTGCCGGCCTCTTCAGCGCGAGCCTGCTTACAGCACCGGTATTGGCGCAGGATACACCTGCAGCCCCGGCCACCTCACAAGCCGCAGCAACCACCGATGCCGGTGGTGAAGGCGGCCACCAGATGTTCAAGCAGCGCTTCATCGAGGGTGATCCCGTGTGGATGGCCCCCGTATTGATCTGCTTGATCCTTGGCCTCGCATTCGTGATCGAGCGTGTTATCTACCTGAACATGGCCAGCACCAACACCAACAAGCTGCTCAATAATGTGGAAGCCGCCCTGCGCAGCGGTGGAACGGAATCGGCCAAGGAAGTATGCCGTAACACCCGCGGACCGGTAGCCGGTATCTTCTACCAGGGGCTCGATCGTGCAGATGAGGGCGTGGAGATGGTGGAGAAATCCGTTATCGCATATGGTTCCGTGGAGGTAGGCCGCCTCGAGCGTGGCCTATCCTGGATCAGCCTTTTCATCGCCCTGGCCCCCATGCTCGGGTTCTTGGGTACCGTTGTAGGTATGATCTTCGCCTTCGACCAGATCGCTGCGGCAAACAACATCAGTCCCGCTATCGTAGCCGGTGGTATCAAAGTGGCGCTCCTTACCACGGTGTTCGGTCTTATCGTCGCCATCATCCTGCAGATCTTCTACAACTATCTCGTGAGCAAGATCGATAGCATCAGTGGCCAGATGGAGGAAGCGTCCATCAGCCTTGTGGATATGCTCGTGAAGGATCGCCTTGCTAAACGATAAGTAACCATGGGGCACCAAGGATCACTTATCGGCAAGATCGTTCTCTGGCTCATTTCGGCCTTGGGAGTGATCTTCATCATCATGATCTATTCCGGGAACGACCTGGGGATAGATGGTGGCTTATGGATCACGTATATAGCGTTCATTGCTTGCGCGGCGATGGCTCTCATCTTTGGCATTGTGGGGATGTTGAGCGCTGGTAAACGTGCACTTCCCGGCCTCATCGGCTTGGGAGGTTTCCTCGCACTCCTGTTTATTTCCTACGCCATGGCAGACGGTAGTGTTCAGCCGGAATGGAACATCAGCGAAAGCACCTCAAAATGGATCGGTGCAGGTATCACCATGACGGGGATCGCCGCTGCTGGAGCAGTGGTCGCCATAGTGTTCGGTGAGATCAATCGAATGTTCAAATAACCGATGCTCAGGAAAAGCAAAAGAGGGGGCG
>JAEZAU010000205.1 GCA_023430325.1 Bacteroidota bacterium
TCCGTAGGTCTCCTCACGGCTCAGCAGCACGTTCACGGCCTTCTGGCCATTGTCCACTTCAGTAAGCAGATCGGGCAGGGTGCGATATGCATCCGGACCGACAACCAGATCCACCACCTTTTTCTTCTCCAGGAGATGCTCGCGCATCCGTTCGGCCATGCAGCCGAGCACACCCACTTTCATGGACTTGTTCGCGGCTTTCAAACGGTTCATCTCGTTGATCCGCTGAAGCACGGTGTATTCCGCCTTCTCGCGGATGCTGCATGTGTTCAATAGAACGAGATCGGCTTCTTCAGCCGTTTCCACGGGCGTATAACCGTCCTTTGCCAGAATGCTTGCGACCACCTCACTGTCGCTCACATTCATCTGGCAGCCGTAGCTTTCTATGTAGACCCGCTTTTTCACCCGCACTTTTGAAAGGATGGCAAAGGTACCGGATCCCGTTGGGGTGACAAAGTGGCAGGGCTGGTTTATCTTTCGATCGATGAAGTCGATCGCGCTGGCTGTTCTCCTACTGATCGGAACGTATGATCTTTGGCTTGGCGGGAATGATCGTCAATGATCGGAACTGTGAAAAATAGAATCTATCGAGGTGCCGTCCTGGCCCGAAAGATCGATCGGAAATGTTTTAGCGGGCAGGAATGATCACTTCTCCCCCAGAAATTCCAGGCTCACCGAGTTGATGCAATAGCGCAATCCAGTCGGTTTCGGGCCGTCATCGAAGACATGGCCGAGGTGTGCGCTGCAGCGACCGCAGGTCACTTCGATCCGTTGCATGCCGAAGGTCTTGTCCTCGTGATACTTCAAGGCATCCTTTCGTTCCGGCTGGAAGAAACTCGGCCAGCCGCAACTGCTGGTGAATTTCGAATCGGCCTGAAAGAGCACGTTACCACAAACGGCACATGCGTATGTCCCGATCCCTTCGAAATCCCAATATTTTCCGGTGAAGGCGCGCTCAGTCCCTTTCTCGAACGCTATGTGATAAAGATCAGGCGGAAGTAACTTCTTCCATTCTTCTTTTGGAACGTTCAACGTGGTTGTATCGCTGTGCGAATAATGCGGATTCGTGCTGTGGTCGTACTGTGTCATCGTCTTGTTCTGATCGGCGGAAGTCTGTCCGCTGGAACGATCGCATCCCAGCAACAGCAAAGCCTGTAGAATGACATGCAGGATCGCCGGGCGGATCGGAGCGTTCATGAGTTATCGACACGAAGTTCGGTAGATGAACGTGGCTTCGGTACTTTCTATTGGCCTTCCGGTTGAAAACACGCAGATGGCGATCGATGTTCGAATGATCGGTCCGCTTAGTTTCGACTGCAAGTTCAACACATTGGCCATGCATCTCGAAGGTCAACCTGCCACCTCTTCTCCCATCACGGAACCAACTAATGATGAACGAATGCTGGCGTTGCTCGCACATGTGCTCACGTTCGTTTCAAGTTTCATCATTCCATTGGTCATCTACCTGGTGAAGAAGGACGAGTCTAGGTTCGTGGCGGAGCACGCGAAGGAGTCGCTGAACTTCCAGATCACACTGGCGATCCTGTTCGCGATATCGTTCATCCTGATCATTCTGGTGATCGGAATATTCATGATGTGGGCATTGGGGATCGCCGCATTTGTTCTGGTCATCGTAGCCACCATCAAGGCCAGCGAAGGCAAGATGTACCGCTACCCGTTCACACTGCGACTTATCAACTAGCGGATCGTTAAGTCGGGGGCATTGGTTGCCCAGGAATTCCCCGATCCACCGTTCACAGGCGTTCGTTGATCCAGCGTTGGCAATTCATGTGGTTGCTGCCTGGATACTGATCGCATGCCTGTTCATCAACCGCTGTTGATCATCTGGAGCAGACCGATCGGTCCGCGGATGGATGACCTGACTCCCGATCGTTGATCACTGATCGGATCGTTGAAAAATTCCTTCCCCATAGGGGAAGTATATATGGTAGCAGCGCCGGATGATCCAGCGGCCGACCGGAAGGCTATTTCTTTGCACCCCTCAATTGCGGAAAGTAGATGGCGAAAAAAGGCGGCGATCTGGTGATCGTGGAGTCACCGGCGAAGGCAAAGACGATCGAGAAGTATCTGGGCGATGGCTTTACGGTGCTCAGCAGTTATGGCCATGTGCGCGATCTGCCCGAACGTGAACTGAGCGTGGATGTGGATAACGGTTTCGAGCCGATCTACCTCATTCCCGACGATAAGAAGGACCGCCTCAAGCAGCTCCAGAAGGAAGCCGATCGGAGCGCCACCGTATGGCTCGCGACCGACGAAGACCGTGAAGGGGAGGCCATCAGCTGGCACTTGAAGGAAGCGCTCGGTCTTCCGGATGAGAAGGTGAAGCGGATCACGTTCAATGAGATCACCAAGCAGGCCGTAATGGCCGCGATCGAGAATCCGCGGAGCATCGATGTTCACCTGGTTGATGCCCAGCAGGCACGCCGCGTCCTCGATCGGTTGGTGGGCTATGAGCTCAGCCCGATCCTCTGGCGAAAAGTGAAGCCGAGCCTCAGCGCCGGTCGTGTGCAAAGTGTCGCCGTACGGTTGATCGTGGAGCGCGAACGGGAGATCCTCGGCTTCGAAGGAAAGAGCGCGTTCAAAGTAACGGCCGTATTCAAGACATCAACGGGCGCTACTGTAAAGGCCGATCATCCCACGCGGTTCGAGACCGAGGAACAGGCGCGTGAACTGCTTCAAGGATGCATCGGCGCGGCGTTCAATGTGCGTGCAGTGGAAAAGAAACCGGGAAAAAGAACTCCGGCCGCGCCCTTCACCACAAGTACGCTGCAACAGGAGGCATCACGAAAGCTCGGCATGGGTGTGGATCGCACGATGCGGATCGCTCAAGGCCTTTACGAGCAGGGTCACATCACCTACATGCGTACCGATTCCGTGAACCTCAGCGAACAGGCGATCGGCTGGGCGAAAGGAGTGATCGAAAAGCAATACGGTGAACGCTACAGCAAACCGCGCCGCTACCAGAGCAAGAGCAAGGGAGCGCAGGAAGCGCACGAAGCGATCCGACCCACCGACATGCGTGTTCGCAATGCCGGACAGGACCGCGATGCGGAACGTCTGTATGATCTCATTTGGAA
>JAEZAU010000041.1 GCA_023430325.1 Bacteroidota bacterium
GATGCAGACCGGACCAACGAACGTGAGCGCGAGCGCGCCGATCGCGGCGGGTGGCACCGAATACAAATGACTTTTGATGATGTTGCCGTTGATACCGTACATCGCTGTTGCGATCACCGGCATCAGAGCGTAGAACGACCAGCTCGGCATGCCGGCAGTGCTTTTCATCATGATCAGGGCGGCCGCGCCGCCAAGACCGAGCACCACGCCAAGAACGTGGATCGCGCGAAAGCGCAATCCGAAGAGCAGTGCGCCGGAGATCAATGTCATGAGCGGCGTAAGGCTGTTGAGCATGCCACTGAGCGAACTATCGATCCGGCTTTGTGCTGTGGCGAAAAGAAAGGCGGGGATCCCGTTGCCGAGTAAACCGGCGCCCAACAGCGGACGCCAATGTGTGAAGAGATGACGATAGTGTTTGAAGATGATCGGCGAAAGCGTGAGCCACGCGATCGAAAGCCGCGCTGAGGCCAGTTGGAATGGCGTAAGCACCGGTTCCCCCTCATGGAAAAGTCCGCGTTTCATGAGGATGAATGAGCTGCCCCAGATCAGCGCCAGCACGATGAGCACCAGCCAGTCTGCTGCGCGGGTGCGGGAAGGTTCCATCGGTGCGATCGGAAAAAGCGGCGCGAAGGTACTTGGCCGATCGCCGCTTAAATGGATCGATGTGATCACCCCATGGGATCTCGTTCACATTTTTTGCATCGATCGGTCCATCGAATGGCATGATCGAATGAGATCCAGATCTGGCGCGGAGTTCCGTAGATGGCCATCCATGAAAGGGTTCGGTCCATATATCACTCCGGCGAGAAAACAATCCTACCTTTGTAACGTTTCCTGCGTGTCGAGCGTCACATGCTTGTAACCCGATCGAAAATGGATCTTCGCTTCACATTTCCAGCACTTCTAGTACTTGTCTTGGCCAGCTGCAGTTCCACCGAGCAACCAGCTGCTGATGTAGCTGTTGCAGGGATCGAGCGTTCGGTGAAGGAGGTATCGATCACATCGGGCGAACCGGTAACGTATGCCGATCTGAGCATCGAAGGCATGAGCTGTGAGATGATGTGCGGCGGCTCGATCAAGAAGGCCCTGGCGAAGTTGCCTGGCGTGAACAGCACCGAGATCAAGTTCGTTGAGGGCGACGAGCGCGATCATGCGATCGTGACCTATGACGAGAGCAAGGTGACCGATGCAGAGATGATCGAAGCGATCCAAGGATTGCACGATGGACAATACAAAGTGTTGGCTGTGGAGATCACCAAGCAGGTACAGGGAACAAGCGAGCATTCTTCAATAAATGCGAAGGACCAGAAACGCGTGAACGTTTCCACTCCTACGATCGCTGTTCTACCTTCGATCCTGGCCTTGCTTACGCAGATCATGCGTTTGTGAACCGGGCGTATTTCCAGTTATTTGACAGCCTCTTCGGAGGCTGTTCTTCTTTCCGATCGGATCGGCGCTATTACACTAGCTGGTAATTTTGCACCCGCCCTGTCCACCGATCGCGCACATCTCGCACCTGTAACGAACTGGCTCATCACCGGCTGCATCCTCATCGCCTGCATGGTGGTGATCGGTGGCATCACGCGGCTCACCGGCAGCGGCCTCAGCATTACGGAATGGAAACCGATCATGGGCGCACTTCCGCCGATGAACGAGTCCGAATGGCAGATCGCATTCGATAAGTACAAACAGATCCCTGAGTACACGCTGAAGAACCAGCACATGGACCTCGGCGATTTCAAGGGGATCTTCTTCTGGGAATACCTGCACCGGAATTGGGGCAGGCTCATGGGCCTGGTCTTCATCATTCCCTTCGCGATCTTCTGGCGACGAGGTTTGTTAAAAGGCTGGTTGCTCACTCGCAGTTGGTGGATCCTGATCGGCGGCGGACTCGTTGCCGCGCTCGGTTGGTTCATGGTAGCAAGCGGCCTGCAGGATCGCGCTAATGTGAGCCACTACCGCCTTGCGATCCATCTCTGTGCGGCATTCGCCGTTTTCGCGCTCGTGCTGTGGACGATCTTCGATATCCAAACGGATCGCCGCGGTTTTCGATCGGATGGAACTTCGATAGGAAAGTGGAGCCGCTGGTTGCTTGTACTGTTGGTGATCCAGATCGTTTGGGGCGCATTCACCGCTGGTATGGATGCTGGCCGGATCTACAACACATGGCCGCTGATGAACGGCGAATTCATGCCGGAGAACGTGATCACCACGGAAAGCGCTTGGACCAATTTCACCGATCACAAGGATGGCGTGCAGTTCATCCATCGGAACCTGGCGTATCTCGTTGCGATCGGCACGATCGCTTTGGGTGTTCCGCTTCGAAAGCGGATCGAAATGCGCTCGCTTTCCAACTTGCTGATCGGTGCGGTGATCTTTCAACTCCTGCTGGGGGTCTTCACATTGCTCACACAAGTGAATATTGTGCTGGGCGTGGCGCATCAATTGGGGGCATTGGTATTGCTGAGCGTGCTCCTGGGGGTGATGCATCGGACTGGTCGGGTGCTACAGCCGTGACTTCTATCTTTGATAACATGATATCGCTGATCGGATCGAGGATCGATGAGATCCGCACTTTGTGCAAGGATCACAAGGTGAGGTCGATCGCATTATTTGGATCGGCTGCCAATGGCAGGATGAATGACGATAGCGATGTCGACATCCTGGTTGAATTCGGCCCAGACCTTAGGCTTTTGGATTATGCTGATAATTATTTCTCGCTCCTTGAAGGCCTTGAGAACATCTTTGGCAAAAAGGTGGATCTGATCAGCAAAAGAGCCTTGAAGAACCCGATCCTAAAAGCGGAGATCGAACGCTCGAAGATCGATCTTTATGCAGCCTGAAATACTGAAATATATCCTAGACCTTGAAAGCGTTATACGCGAGATCGAAGAGATCAAGGTGAGAACTCAGAATGATTTCGATCGATTCCTCGCGGATATCGTACTTCAACGCGCTATTGAACGCGATCTGGAGATCATTGGCGAAGCAGTGCGGAAGATACTTGATCTTCAACCGAACTTCCCGATCACTTCAGCAAGGAACATCATCGGATTGCGGAACATCATTTCACATGCGTACGATACCGTTGAACCTGAATTGATCTGGGCGATCATACAGAAAGATATCCCGGTACTCTCGGAAAATCTCAAGCGCATCAGACAGAAGTAACTATAAATGAACTTATTTCTATCCATAGGACTTTTGATCCTCACACTGACAATTCGGATCCACATCTCTGGAATGCTTAGAGATCATCGGATGGAGACTATCTCAGGAGCTACTATACTCCTTAAAACTGATGACAAGATCATTGATTCTTGTACGACAGACACTACTGGCGCTTATTCTTTGAGCTTTTTAGATGTATATGATAAAGGACAAGAATTCTTGTTCTATGTGGTCCAGGATCCGGACACGTTCTTGATCTACAAGACTGATCGGTTCGAAACGGGATCCCCGGTTATCGATCTGAAATTACCAGGTCCATAAATCTTGTTCACCGCCACTCCAAAGTCTCCGCGAATCTCCGTACATCCTCCCGTATCCGCTCCGTCACCGGCGCCAAAGAATCCGCGTTCGGCCGCACATCGAAGTACAAGGCGCCGTATAGAAAGTTATCCATGCTGTCGGTGAGGTAGATCACCATCGGGCTGGCCACATCGCCATCCACATTGAACATGCGGCCGTACACCCGCGCGCTGTCGCGTTCGATCCTATCAGTTCTGATGCGTGCAGCTTTGGCCTCATGTGTATTCTTGAAGATGTGCGCATCCTCGATCAACTGCATCAGGTTGTCCTGCAACGGTGTCCACGTGAAATGAACTGTTGCGCGTTGATCCTTGAAACGCAGATCATACCAGCGGACATCGCCATCGGTCTGCCGCTTCGCCATGCGCGCATATGCCGGTATTTCGGCACCGAAGGTCGCTGTATCGGCCCATTGTACATACTCTTTTGCCGGCAGGTCTATGCGGAACCACCCATGCGGTTTCGGCACTGGATCATCGCCGCAACCGGTCAGGAGGATGATCGCGATCGCTAAATATTCAAACGCGTGCCTCATCATGCACCACCACCTTCACGCGGCGTACCCGTTTATTGTCCGATGCTTCAACGATGAAAGTGAAATTCTGTAGATCGACCCGCTCACCTTTTTTCGGGATACGGCCCGTAAGTTCAAGGATAAACCCACCGAGCGTTCCACTATCACCGCGATGTTCTTCGAACAGCTGGCCATCGATCTCCAGCACACGGTACACATCGGTCAAAGGCGCCTTCCCTTCAAATACCCAGGTGCGATCATCGAGCTTGCTGTAGATCAGGTCCTCGTCGTCGTATTCATCGGTGATATCACCCACGATCTCTTCGATCACATCCTCGAGCGTGATGATCCCGCTTGTTCCTCCATATTCGTCAACCACCACGGCCAGGTGTACTTTCTCCTGCTGGAATTCCTTGAGCAGATCGTCCAATTTTTTGCCTTCTGGAACGAAATACGGGTCACGCAGCAGCGTATGCCAGTCAAAGTCCTTCTTCCCGATGTGCGGCACCACATCCTTGATGTACAGCACACCCACCACGCGATCCAGCGTCTCCTCATACACCGGCACACGCGAAAAGCCGCTGTCCACTATTGCAGCCAGCAACTCCTGGAAGGTCAGTTCCTTTTCAAAACCCACCACCTCGGTGCGTGGCCTCATGATCTGGCGCACCTCGAAGTTCCCGAACTTCACGATCCCGCGCAATATTCGTTGCTCTTCTGCTGAAGTATCGCCATCCTGTGTAAGGTCCAGCGCATGGCCCAGGGAATCCACTGAGATGGAATGCGAAGAGCGTTTTTTGTATCGCCGTTCAAGGAAGGCCGTGCTCTTGATCAGTGGCGTGCTCACCGGCTTGAAGATCGTTCGCAACATCACCAGGGGGCCGCTCATGAGCCTGGCCACCTTCAACGCATTGGTGGTGGCATAGACCTTCGGGACTATTTCGCCCAACAGAAGGAGCACGAACGTCACGGCCAGCACCTGTACAATGAACAACAGGTATTCGGGCATGGTATGCAGATCGAGCATGCCTTCGAGGGCAAAGGCGGAAAGCACCACGATGCCGACGTTCACCAGATTATTTCCGATAAGAATGGTGGCCAGCAGGCTGCGCGGTTTGCTCAATAGTTCGATCACTCGTTTATCATTACTGGCGTTGCGCTCCTTCAGATCGCGCAATTGGGCGGGTGTGAGCGAGAACAAGGCCACCTCGCTCGCGCTCATCAGCGCCGAAGCGATCAGCAAAAGGAAGATCACCACGAATGCTACGATCGTGGTGGGATCAAGGGGCCGTAGGTAGAGGGCGGCTAAAAGCGGATATGCGGACGGAGGCTCCAATCGCTGCAGATCGGTGGAACAATAGGACGCGCCTAGAACGGCAGATCGTCCATATCCTCAGCCGCACCGATCGGTGCATTTTGTGGCGCCTGCTGTGCCTGCTGCATGGTGGCCGCGCGCTGTTGCGCACCCTGTACCGGCGCAGAGCCTTCGCCGCTCGCACGGTCCAGCATCGTCATCTCATCGGCGACTATCTCGGTGGTGTACCGCGTCTGCCCGTCCTTGTCCTGCCACTGGCGGGTGCGCAGCTTGCCCTCTATGTACACCTTGCTGCCTTTGCGCAGATATTTCTCGGTTATCTCGGCCAAGCCGCGCCACAGAACCACGTTGTGCCATTCGGTCTGTTCACGTCGCTCGCCGGTCTGGCGGTCCTTATAGGTCTCACTGGTCGCCAGGCGGATGTTCGCCACAGGCGTTCCGTTCTGCAGATGCCTCACTTCAGGATCGGCACCCAGATTCCCGATCAGGATCACTTTGTTCACTCCGGCCATCAGATGGTCACAATTGGAAACTCAAAGATAGCATTTTGAAGAAAGGAGTTGGTTTGGGCGCATCCCTGAAGGGCCGGGCTGTCCGCTGTACTCCTCCCCCGGGCCCAGCCCGGGGTGCGGGGTGCCGCTCCCATCCCTTGCGCGCTGGCGCGATCACCGATGCATCCCGTTCCGAAATTGGATCGTACCGGTCCAGTGATCGGATCGATATCGAAGGGATCCGATCTGCGTAAGTGGCGTAGCCGGAAAGCCCGCACCCTGGGCAGACCCAGGGGAGGACTTGGAGGCGCAGCCACGCCCTGCCGGAAATTCGCCCAATAAAAAGAAAGGTGAATGGTCTTCGGTGAATAGCGAATGGTCCTTGGTGAATGGAGGGAGATGTTTCAGGAACCATTCGCCAGTCACTTTTCACCATTCACCGATCTTCCACCATCACCTGTTGACACCTCACCGAAAAGGACCCGTGCTCGATCGCCTGGGATCGCCACCTTCACGCCATGTATCCGTTCAATGCGCTGGCGCTCAGAAAACGCGCCGAGGTGCTTTGGAACTGCGGTGAATTCGTGGCGATCTGTCGCGAACGGTCACCCTTTGTGCAATACTTCGCGATGGATGGTTTCTTCGTGGAGCTGCAGTTCGATCAGGATCCGATAAAGATGCTCGGCCTTACGGCGTTCACCACCGGTGAAAAGTACGAGCGCATGCTGGCGGCGATCGATCTGGGACGGTTGCTGGATGAATAGTGGATCTACCTTTGGAAGATGCCTTTCGATCGTATCGCCGTGATCGGTGCGGGTGCCACCGGTTGCGCATTGCTGCCGATGCTCTGCACGCTCCCGCTTTCGCGGATCTTGTTGATCGATGGTGATACGGTGGAAGAGCGCAACCTTCCGCGCCAACCGCTGTACGGAAATGCCGATCTCGGAAGATCGAAAGTGGAGGTTGCCGCAACACGCCTAGCTCACTTGAGAAAGGATCTGGAGATCATAAGATCTTTCATCGATCGAAAGAACATCGGCGATCAGTTGAAGGACATCGATCTGATCGCCGATTGCACCGATGATCTTCATGCGCACCGCCTCCTTGACGAATTCTGTGGAAGCCATAAGATCCCGCTCATCACCGGCGCGATCCACGGCAGACAGCTGCAGGTGATGACATTGCACGCGCCGGAAGATCCTTTGTCATTGCATCACTTTTTCCATGGCCGTGGACTTTCAGAACAGGATGCATGTGACATGACCAATGTTCCGGTGGAAGTGCCTGCTGCCACCGCTGCTTTGATGATCCGCCGTATTCGCGCGATCATGGAGGAACGACCGATCCAAAGATCCATGGATGTACTCGATCTGGAACATGGTCATTGGTTGCGCATCGCTCCTTTCGATCCCGATGCTGAACACGAACTGATCGCGCATGGCCGCTGATCCGCTTCTTCTTCTCGCACTTTTCCTGGTCGCGCTCCTCTACTCTAGCGTTGGCCATGGCGGCGCCAGCGGATACCTGGCAGTGATGACGATCGCAGGCATGTCGATCGGTGTGGTCCGCCCGTCCGCATTGTTGTTGAACCTATTGGTGAGCGGCATCGCGTTCCTGCAATTCCGGCGCGCCGGACATTTCCGTTGGGGATCGTTCTGGCCCTTTGCGATCACATCGATCCCCGCAGCGTTCATCGGCACACGCATCCCGATCGACCCGGTGATCTACAAACAACTGCTGGCGATCTGCCTGCTGTTCGCAGTTGCCAGACTGCTCGGACTTTTTGGACGTTGGAGCAACGATCTGCGCCCGATCAACATTCCGCTGGCTGCTGCGATCGGGCTGGTGATCGGGCTGCTTTCCGGTGTGATCGGGATCGGTGGCGGTATAATCCTTAGCCCTCTGATCCTGCTCTTGCGATGGAATTCCGCGCATGAAGCCGCAGCGGTGAGCGCACTTTTCATCTTCGTGAACAGCGCGGCAGGTCTGATCGGCATCAATGATCCATCTTTCCTGATCGCCGGTGGAGTGATGTCGTGGCTGGCCGTTGCACTGGCCGGCGGACTTCTCGGCGCCTACCTCGGCGCACACAGGTCACCGCCCTTGCGTTTACGGCAGGTACTCGGCATCGTGTTGCTTTTCGCCTCGGCTAAATTGCTGCTCCCGTGATCTCGGTGGAAGAAGCGCGAAAGCGGATCGAAGAGGCATTACATCTGCTTCCAGTGAAGGAAGTGCCGCTACAGGAAGCCTTCGCGCATTTCACGGCCGCACCGATAATTGCGCCGCATGATCATCCGCTCTTCGACAACAGTGCGGTGGATGGTTATGCATTGCGCTTCGTTGCGGATCGGAACGAGTTCAGGGTGATCGGTGAGATCGCTGCTGGCGGGATCTGGACAAGTCCGATCGGTGAAGGTGATTGTGTGCGGATCTTCACGGGAGCCAAAATGCCTGCTGATGCCGATACCGTGGTGATGCAGGAACATGTTCAGCGAAACGGCGATCGGATCGTGATCACCGATCAACGAGCGGAACACGGGGCGAATGTCCGGCGCAAAGGTGAGCAGGTGCGTGCCGGAACAGAAGTGATGGCAGCGGGCAAAGAGCTCACTCCTGCTGCGATCGGCCTGCTGGCTTCTGTCGGCGTCAAAAAAGTTCGCGTGCATGAATGGCCTTACGTCACGGTGATCATCACCGGCAACGAGTTCACCGATGATGACCCACAGGAAGGCCGCATCTTCAGCAGCAACGATCTGATGCTTTCCTCAGCACTGCAACGGATCGGGATCCGTGCGCAACCACTATATGCAAAGGATGATGCAGTGGACCTGGAGCGAACGTTACGACAGGCGATGTCGCGCAGCGATGTGATCATCACCACCGGCGGGGTTTCCGTGGGCGATCATGATCTGGTGGCCCCGATCCTGGACCGAACAGGCGCTAAGATCATCTTTCACAAGGTGGCGCAAAAGCCCGGCAAACCGATGTTGTTCGCCCGGAACGGCGATACCGTGATCTTCGGTCTTCCAGGAAATCCGCGCGCCGTGATGATCCTTTTCTGGGAATATGTTCTTCCCGCATTGCGCAAAATGATGGGATCTTCATCGCCCGATCTGCGCAAGGAACATTTGCCATTGATGCATGATCTTCAATTGAAAGGTGAACGTGCCGAATTCCGTGCTGCACGCATTATTGATCGCCATGTCACCTTGCTTCCCGATCAAGGCTCGCACATGCTTTCGAGCTTGTTGCAGGCCGATGCGCTGGCCTTCTCTCCAGGAACAACGCGGGAAGTGAAGAAGGGTGATCCCGTGGAGATCCATTATTTGCCGCTGCAATGAGGAACGGCTGGACCGGCGTGGTTCTCGCAGGCGGCAAAAGCTCGCGCATGGGCCGCGACAAGGCGCTGATCGAGATCGACGGCCGTTCACTGTTGGATCGCGCGCTGGACCGGTTGGAGCCGATCACCGATGATCTGCTCGTGATCGGCGATCCCAAGAAATACGGGCATGCAGGCCCTTTCGTGATCCCCGATGAAACACCCGATCTGGGACCGATCGGAGGCCTTGTGACAGCGATGCGTTTTGCCACGAACGACAAACTTTTGGTGCTGGCGTGCGATCTCCCGGCGATCACTGAAG
>JAEZAU010000078.1 GCA_023430325.1 Bacteroidota bacterium
TACCCCAACTCCGCCTTCACCTTCGCATTGGAGAACCGCCGCTGAATGATCCCGGTATGCGCCGTGGCGCGTGTGATGAAAGGCTTTCCACCGAAGAACGTCCGAAGCCGCTCCAGCCGCCAGCCGATCTGCAACATCGCCGGTGATAGCGGGATCGAAGGCGGCTTGTTGCCAAATCCTTTCGCGAATTCAGTGAATAGCCGCTGGTAGCTCACGTTCTCGCCGACCAACAAATATCGTTCGCCGGTAGGGCCTTTCTCCATCAGCAACCGCATGCAAGCGGCCACATCACGCGCATCTACCACGGCATTGCTTCCGGGCGGATAGAAGCGCATGCCCCGGCGCATCTTCTCGATCAACGTCATGGTGCTGCGCCCCGGCATCCCCGGCCCGATGATGATGCACGGGTTCACGATCACCGCATCCAGGCCTTCGGCGATGCCGCGATAGATCTCCAATTCCGCCGCGTATTTGCTGGCCGCGTAAGGCGAGGTGTTCCTGTCGCTGGCCCACGGCAACCCTTCATGCCGTTCCACACCGGGCTCTGCCTTTCCGATCGCTGCCGTGCTGCTCACATGGCAGATCCGCTTCACGCCTTTGATCAGCGCTGCGTTCACGATGTTGGCCGTACCGGCGGTGTTCACACGAAAAAGTTCCTTGCGATCGGCTGGCGCGAAGGAGACCATCGCTGCGGCGTGGTACACGCGATCCACGCCTTCCATCGCATCCTTCAAGGACTCCACATCGTGCAGTTCGCCTTCCACCCATTCGATCCGATCCAGCAACGGTTGCGGATCGGGCGTGTAGTGCCGGAAGACCCGCTCCACGATCGAAAGGTCAGTGTTCTTTCGCCATAACGCCCGTACGCGTTCGCCGGCCGATGTCAATTCATGCAACAGGTGCAGTCCAACGATGCCCGTGGCGCCGGTGATCAGGTCCATTGGTGGCGCAAGTTAGAGGGGCGGCGCTGAAGGGATGAATGATCGGGGTGGCGGTTCGACGGGCTCACCGTGACATGCAATTGTCACCCTGAGCCCGTCGAAGGGCCAACGTGAACAAGTCCACATCATAGAGCAGGTCGTCGGCCCGCTGTGACATTGTCATCATCGGTCTGAAATTCGCCTAGGACCTGATCTGCGTAAGTGGCGTAGCTGGAAAGCCCGGACCCCACCCCCCGGCCCCTCCCCGAAGGAGAGGGGAGCGAAGCGGCTAAGAATTTCTTGGGAGGACTTGCAGGCGCAGCCACGCCCTGACAAGAGTTCGCCCAAAACATGGACATGCATTCCACCCACCGCATCTTTTCTACTTTTGGCCGCATACTGATCTGAAGAATGGGATTCGTTGATGAATTGCGCTGGCGCGGGATGTTGCAGGACAGCATGCCCGGTGTGGAGGAACATCTGGCAAAGGGTCCACAGCGCGGCTACATCGGCTTCGATCCCACTGCCGATTCGCTGCACGTGGGCAATCTGGTGCAGATCATGACGCTTGTGCATTTCCAACGGAACGGCCATGTTCCTGTGGCGCTGGTAGGTGGTGCAACAGGCATGGTGGGCGATCCCAGCGGCAAGAGCGAAGAGCGCCAATTGCTGCAGGAGGATGTGCTGCGGCACAACCAGGAAAGCATCCGCAGGCAGCTCGAAAAATTCCTTGATTTCGGCTCGAAGACCAATCCGGCCTTGATGGTCAACAATTACGACTGGTTCAAGGACATGGGCTTCTTGCAGTTCATACGCGATGTGGGCAAGCACTTTACGGTGAACTACATGATAGCGAAGGACAGCGTGAAGAAGCGGCTGGAGACCGGCATCTCCTTCACCGAGTTCAGTTACCAGCTGGTGCAGGGCTACGACTACTACCACCTCTACAAGAACCTCGGCTGCAGCGTGCAGATGGGCGGCAGCGATCAATGGGGCAACATCACCACCGGCGCCGAACTGATCCGCCGCATGGATGGTGGCGAGGCCTTTGCGATCACCACGCCGTTACTCACCAAGGCCGATGGCAGCAAGTTCGGCAAGAGCGAAGGTGGCAACATCTGGCTGGATGCCAAACGCACGTCGCCGTACCGCTTCTACCAGTTCTGGCTGAACAGCAGCGACGAGGATGTGGAGCGCTTCGTTAAGATCTTCACCACCTGGTCACAGGCCGAGATCGAGAGCCTCGCCATGGCGCATCGCAAAGCACCGCATCTACGCGCCATGCAGAAGGAACTGGCGGCGGACATCACACGTCGTGTGCATGGTGAGGAAGGTGTTCGATCGGCGGAAAAGGCAAGCGAGATCCTGTTCGGGCAGAGCACTACGGAAACGCTGGCATCGCTGAGTGAGAGCGAATGGATCGATGTGTTTGATGGTGTGCCGCAGGCTGAAGTAGCGAAAGATCAACTGTCGCAAGGTGTTCCGATCGCTGATCTGCTCACAATATCCACCGGATTCCTTCCATCGAAAGGCGAAGCAAAACGTGCGCTGAAGGAAGGCGGGATCTACGTGAACAAGACGAAAGTGGCCGAGGACCGGATCGTTGGGCAGAACGATATGCTGGGAGGAAAGTTCATTCTACTTCAGCGGGGGAGGAAGACGAATTTTTTGGTGAGGGTTGTTTGAACTCAATTCCTAATTCCTGATTCCTAATTCTTGCAGGCGATTTAGTAATCAGGAATTGGGTTGGATCAGGAATCGATCAAAAGATTACATCCCCGCAGATCCGAATGATCGAAACGGCCCAACACCTCAAAACTCCCATCGGAAGATCCGCGCCCAAGATCTTGGGTTGAAATGAACGGGCAACTCGCGATGTTCGCCAGATCGATCACATCGATACCTCCCGTCCTTCCATGTTCCACCCGTGAAAATGGATCGTTCACTTCGCGTATGCGCACCTGCATCCACGGCGGGCAACGATAGATCCCATCACCTTTCGACCATGCCTGGGAGAGCAGTTCGGTCATCCCATATTCGCTGTGGATCTGTTCAAGACCGAATGCTTTCTTCAACTTGGCGTGCACTTCCTCCCGGACCATTTCGCGTCTGCGGCCTTTCATTCCGCCGGTCTCCATCATGATCGTGCTCTTCAATGGCTGTGGGAATTGTTCCGCCAGATCAAGCAACGCGAACGTGACCCCAAGAAGCAGCGTGGGCTTTTGTTCTTCCTCCGATCGCTTCAATACTTCGGGCAGTTCCTGGTATTTGTAGAGGTACGTTCCGCTCAATGGATCGCCGCTCAATGCGATCAACTTTTCGGCCATGTACACCAGTGAACTTCCTGCACGTTCCAAATAGGCTGGCAACAATGCGAGGATCCGGAATCCCTTTGGATCACCATAGAACTGCCGGATTGACGTCAGGAATGATCTCTCGTACAATTCCGGCCATGGGACAAGGTGGCGGCTGGTCGTGGTTCCGGTGGTGCCACTGCTGGTGAAGGTGACCGCTGGCTTCAAGCCTTCCAACAATACATCGTGGTTGCGGAACAGCCCGATCGGCAGGAACGGGATCTTCTCAACCTCCTCGATCCGCCGGTGATCCACCTTCAGGCCTTCAAGAAAAGCGCGATAAACGGCATTCTTTTCCGCGTGCAGATGGAATAGATCGAGCGCCAGCGCGTTGAATTCTCCAGTGGATCCGATCTGGAACGGCCTTTCCAGCAGCTCTTGCAACGCACTTCCGCCGAACATGGGATCCACCGTAACTTTGGGATGTATGAATACCGGTAAGGGCCTAAAAGTAGCGTTGGCGGCAGTGACCGTTCTCACGGTATTGGCCGGTTGCCGCAAGGAGGAAAAGTTCCCTGATGAGCCGCGCATCGCTTATGCACGCTTTGAGCAGTTCACTGATTCATCTTCGCTCACCATCACGTTCACCGACGGCGATGGCGATATCGGCCTGAGCGATACCGATGTGAACCCGCCTTTCGATACGGGCTCCACCTTCTACAACAATCTCTTCCTGAAGTTGGAGGGTCGCCGCAACGGCGAGTGGGAGACGCCGCCATTCGATGTGGACCTGAACTACCGCATTCCCTATCTGACGCCTACCGGACAGAACAAAACGCTGAAAGGTGAGATCTCCGTGGCGTTGAGCAACAGTGTTCTCGCGATCGGTCAGGGTGCTGGTGGAAGCAACATCTATGACGCCGTACGCTTCGAGATAAAGCTGGTGGATCGTGCGCTACATGAGAGCAATACGGCGCTTTCGGGCGAGATCCTCCTGCAGTGATCACATCTCCCCGGCCATTGCCTCGGAGACGTTGATCAAATGATCACCCACCTTTTCGATCGAAGAGAAGAGATCGTTGTAGATCAAGCCGCTCTTCACGTTGTAGTCCCCTGCTTCAATGCTCTTCAGATGCGAACGCCGTAATTGATCGCGCTTCTGGTTGATCAATTGTTCAGCCTCCACGGCTTCATCAAGGTCCACCTCCTGTTTGTCCGCCTCAAGGTTGCGATGCATCACCTGAAAGGCATTCTCCAGCAGCTGCAACATCTCCGTCAGGTTCTGTCGTTGCTCAGGTGTGAACCATAGGCGCGCCTCCATCTTCCGCTCCATGGCCTTGCCCATCTGGAAGAAGATGTCGCCCACACGTTCCAGATCACCGATGATCGCGAGCATTCCCTGTATCTGGCCGCTCACTTCCTCATCTCGTACCTCGGTGCTGGTCTTGGTGAGATACTTGCTCACTTCCACTTCGATCCGATCGGTGATCTGCTCATATTTCGCCAGCCGTTGTACGATGACATCGCGCTGTTTCTGATCTTTCATGGTAAGCAGTTCGCGCACCATCTTGAGCATCTC
>JAEZAU010000120.1 GCA_023430325.1 Bacteroidota bacterium
GAGATGCCGTTCACTCCAGCCTTGAGCCACAGACTTTCGATGCGTTGGCCTGAACCGTTGTAGAGATCGGCAGCAACGTTGCTTTCCATGTGAATGAGCATCAGATCGGAGATCGGGTTGGGCCAAATGAACATTTCAGCCGGACCATCGATCGGATGGATCGCTGTTGGCAGACCGGAGATCCTGCCAAGCACCGCGGCCTGCGATCCGCCGGTGTTGGTAGTATGTGCGCCCATCGTGAACTCATTGGTTACGTGGGCCTGGAAATGGACCGCATCGCTTTCAGCCAAAGCCGTGATCGTCTGAGCCCAAACGTTGCCGCCAGGAAAACTTGTTCTCGCCCATTGCGCAACGCCATTCGGATCGAAGGCCACGACCGTGAGCGTTCGCACGCCGATCGTCATTCCGTCGCTCACCACCCCGTTCCCCCAGTCGATCTGCCCACGAAGCGTTCCGGTGAAATAGACATTGTTCTCTTCATCTATCGCGATGCAGGAATTCCTTGCAGCCTCCACATCGCCATTGATCGATCCGCCTGGCGGATCGCTTTCAACGAGCCACTGGAATGTTCCGGAGCTATCGAGCTTCGCGATGAAAGCCGCGCTTCCCCAATCGGCGCCATTCACCGGGAAACCACCCCAATTTGTGGCATCGAAGACGTTGCCCGCGATGTAGGCGTGCCCATCATCGGTGGCCACAACCATCGGCTCCTGGAAGGTGATATCCTCCGCAAAGACGACGAAACCGGCGCTGCCATCAGGCGTGTAACGCAATACGAACATGTTGTACGGGTCATCAACGGCCGGGGTGGATCCTGCGAATGAGAATCCGGCATTGTCCGTGGCACCGCTCACATAAAGCCCACCCCATGGATCGAAGGAAATGGAACCTATCGTCTTGCACTCGGTGATGACCCGCACATCCTGCGTTCCGCCGTTGGCATCCACACGTGCAATGATCCCTTCAAAGAAATCCGTCATCGCATACCACACATCTCCGTTCGGATCGATCGCCAATGCCGCCACCTTGTGCCAGCCACCTACCTCGGCGGTGAGGTTCTTCACCCACACCAATTGATCGGCCTCCAGGTCCCAGGCGATCAGGAAGGCGTTCTCATCGATGGCATTACCGACGTATTGGAGCGTGGTGCCGTCGCAGATCTCCAGTTGATCTTCCTTGAACTGACCGGCGAAATAGGCGATGCCGTTCTCATCCACCGTCGCTGCTGCCATGGACACCGAATCCCCAATGATGCAGTTCCAGAGTGAAGCACCAGAGATCGGATCGCGCCTTTCCATGGCCACCGTACCAAAGACGCCAAGCGATCCCGGAACGTGCACGTCCACCGATCGCATGGCGACCAGATGACCGGGCGCTGAAGCCAGCGTATGCTCGGGCATGCCGGGGTTCATCGTCCAGTTCACCGGATCGCTTTGAAGCCAATCCACCTGTTGGGCGGATGCGGTCATGCTTGCGAGAAATGCGATTCCGATCGTACTGGCGCAGAAGTGGTTCATGTGGGACTGACCGTTGATCGACCTCAAAGGTTGCTTCATTTCCTGACAAGTCTCATACTTCGGGACTGAGGACGATCATGGCACGTGCGATCGGAAGTCCGGTGCTTTGTGATCGTGGAGAGAGGCAAGAAGAGCATGTTGAAGTCACATGACGATCGTCATTTCGCCGAAGTGGATGGATCTTCAATTTCGTCCACCGGGTTGCGCGCGATCCACACCGCCGGCCATAGCCCTGCGAAGCTTGTGTCTACAATAAGGACCATAAAAGATCTAGTGCAGGCCCTGGTATCCGGTCCCGGGTCCGAAGGGTATCTCAATATCCTTCGCCGGGTGGACATACCGGCCTCGGAGTTCGAAGATCTCTGCCGCTGGAACGAGAAGCATTACACACGCACCTGCCTGGCACGCACCGAAGACTTTGAACTGTTGCTGATCTGCTATGAACCCGGCCAGCGCACCAGCATTCATGATTATGACACGGAAGAGGCCTGGGTGCATCCGGTGGTCGGCTCCGTCATTGAAGAACGGTTCATGATCAATGGCCGGGGAGATCTGAAACTGGTGCAGCGTTCCGATCTTGACAGGGGGTGTTTTTCGCATCTTGCGCATGGCCACAGCATCCACCGTTACACCAATGCGAGCGGTGACCGGGCGGCCACACTGAACCTTTACGCCAAGCCGCTCTTGAAGTGGAAGGTGTACGAGGAGAGGGCATGATGTCTTTTTACCGATCCACCATACGAGCCGGATATTGATGCCTTCACGGCGCCTCCTGTATCTTCGGCCGCCGGATGCCCGCCAGCTTCTCCCCGGAACACCTCACGAAGATCTATTCCATGCTGTTCTCCGCAGCTGCGGAAGGCCTTGTTGTGGTGGACGGCACCGGGCGTATCCGTTTACAGAATCCCAGACTTCGTGAACTGTTCGGCTACGAGGCCGAAGAGTTGATCGGCCAGCCGGTGGAGGTGCTCATTCCCATGCCTGTGCGCCACAAGCACTCTCAGCAACGGCAGCATTATCATGAGCACCCGGCACAACGCCCGATGGGCATCGGGCTCGATCTCATGGGGCAGCGCAAGGATGGCAGTACGTTCCCCGTTGAAGTGAGCCTCAACAACTTCGAGGTGGAAGGCCAGCGTTATACCATGGGCCTTGTCACCGATATCACCCGCAGGCGCATCGCAGAACAGGAATTGCATAAGGCGAACTCCGACCTTGAAGATCGTGTGGAGCAGCGGACCACCGAGCTGCGCGAAGCAGAGAAGAACGTACGTGAGGCCCTGGAAGCCGAAAAGGAGCTGAACGCCCTGAAAAGCCGCTTCGTAAGCATGGCCTCGCATGAATTCAGGACACCGCTCACCACCATCATGAGCTCTGTGGACCTGATCACGCGGTACACCGACGGTCCGCAGCAGGAGAATATCGAAAAGCATCTGGCCCGCATTCGCGGAAAAGTGAGGGAGCTCACGGCCATGCTCAATGATTTCCTGTCACTTGAGAAACTTGAACAGGGTCTTGTGACCATCACACCGGCAGATACCGACGTGGTGCACCTCTCCATTGAACTTATCGAAGAACTCCGCTCTCTTGCAAAGCGCGGGCAGGAGATCCAGTTCGATCATACAGGCACCGATCGTCTCGTACACCATGATCGCGGAATGCTCACCAATATCATCAGCAACTTGCTGAGCAACGCCATCAAGTACAGCCCTGAGAACAGGCCCATCCGCCTGCTCACCAATCTCCAGAACGGCATTCTACAAGTAAGGGTGGAAGACCAGGGCATAGGCATTCCCATGGAAGACCAACAACACATGTTCGAACGCTTCTTCAGGGCTAGCAACGCATTCACAGTACAGGGTACCGGCCTGGGCCTTAGTATTGTAAAACGATATCTGGACCTGATGGGCGGCCATATCGGATTCTCAAGCATACCAGGCCAGGGCACCACTTTCACCGTAGAGCTACCCCAACACCATGTCAAAGCGTAAGATCCTATTGATAGAGGATGATCATGACGTGCGCGAGAACACCGCCGAGATCCTGCAACTGGCCAATTATGATGTAGTGACCGCTGAGAACGGTCGGCGGGGTGTGGAACAGGCACGCGTCAACAGACCCGATCTGATCCTCTGCGACATCATGATGCCTGAACTGGACGGATACGGCGTATTGCATATGCTTGGCCGCGATCCTGCCACGGCAGAGATACCCTTCATCTTTTTGAGCGCCAAGGCGGAGCGGAGCGATGTACGCAAGGGCATGGAACTGGGAGCCGATGACTACCTGACCAAACCATTCGAGGAGAGTGAATTATTGAACGCGATAGAAGGGCGGCTCAGGCGCAGCGATCTTTTCCGCAAAGGGTTCGAACAGACCATCAATGGTCTGAACAGTTTGATGGAGACCGCTCGTGGCACTGCTGCGCTCTCGGATATCTCAAAAGAGCGCAAGGTGAAGAACATCGGCAAGAAAGAGGTCATCTACCATGAAGGGGATGATCTCCGCAGCATCTACTTCATCAACAAAGGCAAGGTGCGAACCTTCAAGATGAACAACGACGGCAAGGAATACGTGACCGGGCTGCATAATGCGGGCGATTTCCTCGGTTATCTCAGCGTATTGGAAGCAGGAAAAGCTGCGGAAACGGCGGAAACACTTGAGGATTGTGAACTGGCCCTCATTCCGCGGGAGGACATGCTGGCGCTGATGTACAAGGACAGGGATGTGAGCATGCGCTTCATCAAGATGCTTTCCAACGACATGAAGGAAAAGGAGGAGCGGTTGCTTGAACTGGCCTATTCCAGCGTGAGGCAACGTGTAGCCCAGGCCCTGTTGCGGGTGCGCGATCGCTATGGCGATGGTGATGCCAAAAAGCTCGGCGTTCGTATCAGCCGTGAGGACCTGGCAACCGTGGTCGGCACGGCCACCGAATCCCTCATCCGCACACTTAGTGATCTGAAGGACGAGAAGCTCATCGAGATGCAGGGCCGTGAGATCGTGATCACCGATACGCGTGGGCTGGAACGCCTGGCCGATCATTGATCGGTGCGATCGCAGTACTTTTACCGACGAACCACCTTCGAACAGAACCATGCGAAAGATCATAGGACTTGCACTCTGGCTGGTAGCCCTCACATTACCATTCTGGTGGTCGGTATTGAATACCGATACGGTCATCTATGATGATGGCAGGGCCGATAATATCAAAGGTCTGCTAAGCTTCGTGGTATTGGTGGTGCTACTCTTTGCCGGCTATTACTTCGTGGATTCAGCCCCGCGTTCCTCGGATGCCGGACATCATCATGGGCATTGATACTTGATCGATACCGGTCTCATGGCACATATCCTTCTTCCCACCGACTTCAGCGAGAATGCGTTGAACGCAGCCCTGTTCGCAGTGCAATTGTATGGGGATAAAGGGAACGTGTACACGGTCCTGAACAGCTACATGCTGCCAAGGGGAGCGGCCACAACCATGTGGAGCATAGATGATCTGCTGGCAAAGGGATCGGTTGAAGGCCTGGATGAATTCAAGACCAGATTGGAGAAGGAACTTGCCGGTAGAAGACCTGAGATACGGGTGCTGAGCGAGCATGGAGACCTGCCGAACGTGATCGGCCGTTTTCAAGATCCTCCCGACCGGCCCGAACTGGTGGTGATGGGCACCCAGGGAGCCAGTGGCCTGAAAGAGGTGTTGCTCGGCAGCAATACCGCAGATGTGATCAAACGCACGGACCTTCCCGTGCTGGCCGTACCTGAACAGGCCAGATACCGCACTCCGCGCCGTATCATACTTGCTGATGATGGAGGTTTCGTTGATCGCAACATGTTGAAAGTGTTGCTTGACATTGCGCGCTGGAGCCAGGCGGAAGTGATGATCGTGCGCGTGATGAACGAGGAGAGCACCGTGGAGAACGATGAAAGCGGCTCCGTGTATGATGAACTGCTTGGCGCCATACCGCACTCCCACCACTACATCAGCGCGGAGAACGTGATCACCGCATTGCATGACCTGGCCGACCAGAGCGATGCGGACATGGTGGTGGTCATCCATAGGCATCGCGGCCTCTTTGATCAGCTTTTCCATCGTAGTACCGCCACACGGTTGGCCATGCACACGCATATTCCGATGCTCGTGCTTCAGCAAAGAGCTACCTGATGGCGGCGCCGGCCTCGCCTCCGAGCATGAGAGGAGGCATACCGTTGTTCCGTTTCAAAGGGATCCATGTGCGGCTTCATTGGACTTTCCTGTTACTACCCGCATGGATCGCATACGGGAGTTACACTGAAGGCGCTTCCTGGAACATGATCTTGATGAACATCGGCCTGGTGCTGCTGGTATTCCTCTGTGTTATCCTGCATGAGTTCGGTCATGCCCTCACCGCCCAGCGTTATGGGATCCATACCCGTGATATTACGCTGCTCCCGATCGGTGGTGTTGCCAGTCTTGAACGCATGCCAGAAGATCCCAAGCAGGAATTCATGATCACCATTGCCGGGCCTCTTGTGAACCTTGTCATCGCGCTGCTCGCGATCATCCTGCTTGCCGCCACAGGGGTTTCCATGATCTTTTCTGACTTCGGATTCCATGCCACGGACGGTGCCCATGTGCTGATCTTCCTGGTGATGGCGAACATGATCCTGTTCCTTTTCAACCTGATACCGGCCTTCCCAATGGATGGCGGCCGCATTCTGCGATCGCTCCTGAGCATGAAGATGCCGAGGTACAAAGCCACCCGGATAGCAACGGGTCTGGGTAGACTGCTTGCGATCGGCTTCGCCTTTTACGGTCTGATGAACGGCCAGCCTTTCCTCGCGTTGATCGGTGTTTTCATCTTCTTCGCGGCAGGCGCCGAAGCCCGGAGCGTGAAACAGCAAAGCCTTATGCAGGGCGTCCGCGTGCGGGAGGTGATGCGTACCCGGTTCTGGATATTGCCACCGGATGCGACCATCGATCGTGCGGTGAACGAGCTAATAGCGGGTGGAGACAAAGTGGCCGTAGTGATGGATGGTGACAGGTACTTTGGCGTGATCACCCGTGATGACATGCTCTCCGCCATAGCTGCCGGCAATGCCCAGCAACGGATCGATGCTCAAGAGCTTCACCAGGCACGATCTGTATCACCAGAAGAATTCGCACATCCCACTTATGCAGCCCTGGTCGCATCAGGCTTTCCGATCATGCCTGTGGTCGAGGACGGAAGGATCATCGGGATCTTCGAACCTGAGAACCTGGCCGAATTCGTTCAGCTCAGACAAGCTGTGAGCGGAGAGAAGCCGGGGTAGTTTCCCTTCTATCGCTTCAGGTGCAGGAAAGCGATCAGTCCTCGGGGATCGGCGGCAGTGCTGTTTCGAAGAGATCTGTAGCCGAAGCTTCATTCATGCGGATCTCTTCGACCTTGGTCTCGGTATCGCCCATGGGCCCGCCACTTTGCGTGATCAGATACGGGAACTTCACCCCGTTCACCGGCCTGTAGTCCAGATAGTCGGTGGTGATGGTCATCGGTCTGCCCATCGAAAATTTCTGTTCTATTCGGCGGCTCTTCAGGTCGCTGTTGGTGGCATAGAGATCGGTGATCGAGGATCCCCCCTTTGTAGTGATCACCACTTTGTACGCCTTTTCATCCTGATAAATGGTCACGATACCTGCAAGCATCATCTTCTCGGCGTAGCTCATTGGATCGGTCTCCGGTACAGGACGGGAACCCGCTATCACATCCCATAGATCGATGTCGGTGAGCTCTTCACGCCCTTGGGGCGAAATGCTGACAGCACGCTCTCCATCGAAGATCACCTCCTGCAGCACGCCCATTTTTTCAGCACTTGTCTTCGATCGGAACTCGCCATTGGGTCCATGCCATTGTTCCATGGTGATGTTCATGCCTCCCAGTTTCGTACGCGAGCGCGTGTACATGTGCTTGATCGCTGCGATCGCATCGCGACCACCGATGGCTTTCAAATAGGCTTCCACCACCTGCTCCGCAGTCCTGTCCGTCACCTCTTCCACTTGCTCACGATAGATCTCACCGCTCTCATCGAGCACCATGAGCCGTGCTGATGGATCGGCGCTCAAACCCTGGAGCTTCCCCTGGATCTTCTCCCTATCGCCCACAATGAAGATAACGGCATTATCTGGATGAAGGAATGCCTTGGCGGCAGCTTCCACATCCGCAGCGGTGATCTTTTCCAGACGCTTGAGATAGGTCGCATAATGATCCTGTGGCAGATCGTTCAGGTAGGTGTTCAACGCGAACCGTGCCACCGTGCGTGGATCCTCCAGACCACGCGCAAATGCACCGGCCATGTAGTTCTTGGCCAGTTCCAATTCTTCGTTGGTCACCGGTTCATTGCGCATGCGTTCCATCTCCTTCATGATCTCCACCACGGCACTATCGGTCACCTCGGTGCGTACACTGGCTGCCGCAGTAAAGCTTCCATTGAACCGATCGATCTCCAGGTTGGAATTGGCCCCATAAGTATAGGCCTTTGATTCGCGCAGATTCTGCATGAGCCGCGCATTGAACACACCACCACCAAGGATCGTGTTCATTACTTGGGCGCTCATGGAGCGCATGTCCTTGGGTTGCAGATTCAGTGGGAATGTGACCCTCAGGACCGATTGTGCCGACCCTGGCCGATCCACCATCACTACACGCCGCAGACCTGCCGGGCCCAGCGGATCGCCCATCCGTTGTACGATGCCCAACCCTGGCACGGTCTCCGATCCATCTTCGTTCTGGGTGGCCACCTGCGGAACTTTCCATTTGCCGAAATGTTGCCTGGCCAGGTCCTTTGCTTCCTTCTCGGTGATGTCTCCTACGAATACCAGATAAGCCGCATCAGGCCTGAAGAAATGCTTGTAATATCCGTTGATGTGATCGCGCTGGATATTGGCGATACTTTGCTCGGTCATCACTTCACCGTATGGATGGGTGCGCCCGAAAGTCGCCGATCGTCCGATGGCCTCAGCAATGGCATCCGGATCATCCTTACGCTGCTTCACTGCGGAAACATAACGGGTCTTTATCCTCTCCAGTTCCTTGTCAGGAAATGTGGAATTGGTGACCACATCCTCGGCGATCTTCATCAGACCCGGCAGGTTCTTCTTCAAGCCGCTCAAGAACATTCCATCATTGGCGGTCACCATGGTGGCACCCAGCCGATCGATCTCCTCATCCAACTGCACCTTCGTGCGCAGACCCGTACCGGCAGCGAGCATATCGCCGAACATTTCCACGTAACCGGCCTTCTCCCCCTGCACCACCGGTGGAATATCGAACTTCACCTGAACACCCACTAATGGAAGCTTGTGGTTCTCCACAACTATCACCCGCATGCCATTGCCGAGCGTGAATGATGAATACTCCCCCATATGTACGACCGGGGGCGGTGCAGGTGCCGGCGGGCGGCTTCTATCCAATTGTGCGATCATGATGGTGGGTACGAGCAGTGCAACGGCCAGGCCCAGACCCATGCGTGCACCTTGAAAAAGCGGGAGCAGCAGGTGTCTCATTGTTGCTTTTGTGAAAGTGGCAGGTAATGAAGTACTACCCTGTTCTTCGGAACGAAGTAAGTTTTCGCGGCTTGCTTGATGTCTTCGGCGGTGACCGCGAGATATCGATCCACTTCCTTGTTCACCAGATCGGTATTGCCAAGAAGCATATGAGCGTTGGCCAGATTATGCGCCACGCCCGAAACGCGGCTGTTGTCCTGTACGGCCTCGGTCTCCAACTGTGCCTTCAACTTCTCCAGTTCTTCGGCGGGAACGCCTTCCTTCTGGATCCGTTCAACCTCGGCATCCATTGAACGTTCCAGTTCCATTACATCCACTCCGGCATTCGCGATCGCGAACATTATGGCCAGACCAGGATCCTCGAAGGGAAGGCTGAAGGCACCGACATAGATCGCCTTTTGCTGTTCATCCTTCACCGCCTTGTTCAAGCGCGATGAATTCCCATTGGAAAGAAGACGGTTCAACATATCCACCGCATAAAAGTCCGGCGTTCCCAAGGCTGGCGTACGATAGGCTTGTACAACGGCGGGCAATTGTATGCGATCGTACACCACATCGCGTACCTCGGCGGCCATCGGTGGCTCCACGATCTGTCTCCGCTGAATATCAGCACCGCGTGGAATGTCCTGGAAATACTTGGTGACCAGTTGACGTGCCACCTCCTGATCGAGATCGCCGGCCACCACCAGCACCGCATTGTTGGGAACGTAATATTTCTTGTAGAACGCCTGGTAATCGGCCTCACTCGCGGCATTGAGATCTTCCATGAACCCGATGGTGGGCCATTGGTATGGATGCTTCTTATAAGCTCTCTGCAGCACCTCGATCAGGATGCTGCCGTACGGTTGGTTCTCATACCGCTGGCGTCTTTCCTCCTTCACCACTTCCCGCTGGGTGTCCACACCTTTTTGATCCACCTTGGCGTGCAGCATGCGCTCACTCTCCAGCCAGAGACCAAGTTCCAATTGATTGCTGGGCAGCACCTCATAGTAATAGGTACGATCCCCGCTGGTATTGGCGTTCAATACACCACCAGCACGTTCCACCAGTTTGCTGAATTCTCCCCGTTCGATGTTCTTCGAGCCCTCGAACAAAAGATGCTCGAAGAAGTGAGCGAACCCTCTGCGATCGGGCTCTTCATCCTTGCTGCCTACATGGTACATTACGCTTACAGCCACTATGGGCGTGCTCTTGTCCTCATGCAGGATCACGTGCAGGCCGTTATCCAGATCGAACTCCGTGTACGTGATGGACCGTGATTGTGCAACGCTGGTAGCGATCGATAGAGTAGAAAGGGATAGGATCAAGGTTCTCCTCATGTTTTGGCCGGACGGCTGGGGGCATAAAAATAAGCCACCATCCATGGCAGGGCCTTGTTCAAGGGACCGGCCGCGCAGATGATGTCCACTTGACGCAATGCGACCGCCTACCGTATATTTGGTTCGTCGACGATAATTGTCAATTCGTCGATAAAAGAAATGGGTTCATCCTTAGCAACAAAGATCGCAGTGATATCGACCGTGCAGGAGCGCCTTCTGAGCGAAGGAGTGAGGGAACTGGTGAAGGAACTCTGTGATGAGTTCGAAAAGCGCCGGTGTGAGTTGCTCGATCAACGGACCATCCACCGGAACGCCATTGCCGAAGGCAATGTCGGTCTTAATGAGCAGACCGCTCATATCCGCAAAGCGGATTGGACCGTGGACGCCCTGCCCGACCATCTGTTGGAGCGCCGGGTCGAATTGCTGGGGGGAGCCACCCGGTCTGAATTGATCGAAGGATTGAACGCAGGGGCAAAATCCTACATAGCCGATCTTTGGAACTTCACCCCTTCAGATACCTGGAACATCCTTCGGGCTCATCGGAGCCTGGAACGAGCCGCCACAAAAAGTCTGGCCTATCTCTCTCCCGATGGCGGCCGTGTTCGTGTGAACCCCAAGTCCACCACGCGCTTGATGATAGCTCCCCGGCCCATGTACGTGATGGAGACGGCGCTGAGCTATGGTGATGCACCGGTACCTGCCACCTTTTTCGATCTGGCGTTGATCTTTTTGAATTGTGGAAAGCACCTGATCGATCATTCCGGAGGCATACACCTGGTATTGCGTGATGTGCAGACCCATCTGGAGGCACGTTGGTGGGCCCGTCTATTCGACCATCTTGAAGAATACCTTGAAGTGCCTCGCGGTACGGTGCGCGCCACCATCATGATCGATTCGATCCCGGCGGCCTTGGAAGCAGATGAGATACTCTTCGAGTTGAGTCACCATGCTGCCGGCCTCACCATAGACCCCCAGGGTTATGCAGCCGATCACATCGCCCTTTTCAACGGAAAGGATCGTGGCGTGCTTCCAGATCGCGAGACCATTGGTCTGAATGCACCGTTCCTTCGAGCGTTGAGTCTCCGGCTCATCGGCATCTGCCACCGCCGAGGCTGCCATGCTATAGGCGCACCTTCGTTCGTACTGCCACCGCTCGATCCGGAAAGATTGAAGGCCACCTACCTGGAAATGCTTGCTGACAAGGAACGTGAGGCTGTGGACGGCTATGACGGGACCATCGTGGTACACCGCGGAACGGTGAATGCCGCCATGGTGGAATTCAACAAGAGCATGCCCCGGGCCAATCAGCTTTATTACCAGCGCAACGATGACATTGCTGCCAGCGATCTGGTACGGCGGCCTGAAGGCGACATAACCGTGGAGAGCCTTGTGAGCATGATGAGGACGGCCCTTCGAAGCATGGTGCAATTGGGCGAAGGACGCGGTTGGGTGATACAGGGCGGACGCATGCACGATCGCTCATCCCTGCGCCTTGCGATAAGGCTCATCTGGCAGTGGAACCATAGTACGAAGGGATCCATCACAGCATCAGGCCTTGATGTGCATGATGACCTGTTGCGCTATCTGGTGAAGAAGGAATGCGAAAAGATGTTCGGTGAAGCTTCGGACAAGATCCAGAAGCTGGCCAGGCGTAGCGCCGATGATCTGCTTTACGCCGTGTTGGGTGAAGATCTGCCGCTTGAACCGAAGGTCTGAGGCTCTACCTTGGGGGCCGGATGGAATGGATCTCCGTGGCCGATCGCTTGCCGCCGGATGGCGCCAGGGTGCTGTGTCATTTGCCAGAGAACACCGTTTTTCTACCCGGCAAGTCCGGGGCTACAGAACAGCGCAATGTGGTGATCATGCGTTTCGCCCTTGATTTCTTCCTGAAAAATCCGAGCAGAACCGGTCATACCGGAAGTCCACATTTCTGGTTGGGCGAAGGCAGCAGCAACAGGTTCTTCCATGAAGTGAGCCATTGGATGGAATTGCCCGAGAGTCCGTAGATCCGCTTGGTCTGTATGACTGAGACAAATTGAAAAGGGACCTCAAGAGGTCCCTTTTTCTCAATGTCATCGGATCGATCCCGATCAAGGCATGATCTCAAGCAATTCCACCTCGAAGACCAGAACGCTGTTCGGTGGTATCTGTCCGCCCGGAGCTCCGCCGGAGCCGTAGGCCAGCTCACTCGGGATATGGAACTTGAACTTCGATCCCACCGGCATCAATTGAAGACCTTCGACCCATCCCGGGATCACACGGTTCACTGGGAATACAGCAGGTTCGCCACGATCAACGGAGCTATCGAAGACAGTACCGTCTATCAACCGGCCAGTGTAATGCACCTTCACCTGTGAAGTGTCCGACGGCTTGGGTCCGGTGCCCATGGTGATGACCTCATACTGAAGGCCGCTGGCAGTGGTGGTAACACCTTGCTTCTTGCCATTCTCTGCGAGATAATCGGCGCCTTTCTTCACATTCTCCTCCCCCTGTACCCTCTCCTCCTCCATTCGCTTCTGCTGCATCTTCACCATGTAGCCCTGCATGATCTCCTGTACCGTTTCTTCGTTCATGACGCTGGCACTGTCCAATGCATCGCGCATGCCCATTGCAAGAGCATCCACGTTCACGCTATCCAATTTGGACTTTCTGAAGTTGCTGGCGATATCGCTACCGATCGCATAGCTCACTGAATCCATTTCTGTCTTCAACTGAACGCGGCCCTTCTGGCCCTGACTGCATGCGCTAAGGATGGTCATCGCCAGCGCTGCGGAAAAAAGACGTATGATCATGGTACAAATGTAGGTGGATGTGATCTTCCAAAAAACGAAGCTGCCGGGGTGTTCCCGGCAGCTTCGTTGAAGATCCTGTACTTTTTATCGTACCACGACAACCCGTGCAGTGATCATTTGATCGCCGTTGGTCACTCGCAGGAACCATACGCCATCGGTAAGTTCTTCAGCTGGCATGAGCGATCTACCTGGTGAGGATGTGATACGTTGCTCAGCATGCACTTTCCCGAGTGCATCGATCAGTTCGATACGTGCATTGCCGTTGACCTGTAGATCATGTTCCACCACGATGGCGCTGCCATTATACCACGCGGCCATGGCCCCGGTCTCCAATTCATGGATGGAGGTGGCACCGCCGATGAGCACTTGCTGGGTGAAGACATCGGAACATGCCCCGGAGATCGCAGTTAGCGATACCGTGTACTCACCCGGCATGCCGTATATGTAATTCATCTCGATCGCCTCGGTGACCGTTCCATCGCCCATGTCCCAAACGTAATTATCAGCATTCAGGCTGAGGTTGATGAAAGGAACGGCCTCTCCGGGCATATAGGTATCTTCGGGCAACATGAACGCTGCGGTAGGCCCGGCCTCCTGGTCGATGGCACGAAGACCACTGGTCCATGAGCATCCGTTCCCATCAGTGATGGTCACGGAATATTCACCTGCCGAAGCGATGAGTTGCTGGCCTGTTGCACCCGTGTTCCATGTGTAGGTGTAAGGAGCAACACCGCCCATGGCTTCGGCCTGCAAAGTGCCATCCGCATTTCCACAGGTGGATGCTGTTGTGGTGAAAGCGGCGTCAATGACTGACCCTTCACCTACATGGATCGAAGCGACCAGGTCGCCGCAACCGGCATCACTTGTTACAGAGATGAGATAATCGCCACCTGCAAGCGCGTTGAATTCTCCAACAACGGCGTCCTGCTGTTGTATCGGTGTGGAGAAGACATCCATCAACGTGATCGTCTGTGCCCCATCTGGAACAGTGACGGTGATGCCACCGTCGTTGAGACCCTGACAGGTTACATCGATCACTTCGTGCAATACAGGTGTTGAGATGTGAATGATGAACCGATCGGTAGGTGCCGAAGGTTCCATGTAGAAGTGATAGACGGATCCTTCCTCCAATTCTACTGATATGCCTTCCTGCTGGTCCTCAAGCCTTACACAAGCCATTCCTGCGATGCGCGCGATCTCCATGACCTGCAGTTGGTGCTGGCCCGCAGCCGTAACGCGAACTTTCAATGGAATGCTGATCGCTTGCTGGGGCATGCCGTAGGTATTGATGGTAAGAGAGTTCCCCTCCACGTCATAGGAAGAGATCGCAGGAGCACCTGGTCTATCGAATTCCAGCTTCGGCACATCGAGAGCATCCACCCCTGGAATACCATCAGCAAATACGATCAATGCCTCATCATGATAGATCTGGGCCTCATCGCGAACGTTCATGCGGAGGATCGGAAGATCCGCCACCTGCATGAAGACCCCCCCTGAATTGGTGGCCGCTTTCGCGTTCTCATGTACTGTGGTGGTCACTGCGGAACCGTTCGCCTTGAGCCAGAAACCCTGGGAACTTTGAATGATGCCATTGGCGCCGTTCGTACCTACCACACCATTCCAGGTGGCCATGGAACCGTTCTGTGGGTTCAGGATCCAATAGGCATTGCTCACATCGGCTCCACGGTTGATGAGCGCAAAATCGATCGGCGATGGTACCGGATTGCTCACTAGGTTCCAACCATCGGTGGAAGGAACACCCGTGTTCGTGTAGGTCATCGGCAAGGTGATGGGCGTCTGCGCGATGTTAGGTGCGCCGGTCACATCGATGGTGAATGCAACCGTTCCATTCAGTGTTGTGCCAGCCCAGGCCGTGAAACCCTGACCGATCGATAAGGGTTGTGTACTGGTGACACCTGTTGCTCCATCATTCTGGCCTGCACCTGAATCAGTCTCGTCATACCAGCGGATGCTCGGCCAGTAAATGCCGCTTCCCGGTGGATCATAGAAATTCGGATATGCTGAACCCGGGTAACCGGCCGTGAAAAAATCGTCCTGCCAATCTGCAATGGTGGCTCCAGCAACCGGTGATCCCAGAGAGCGCCAGTTGGTGGGCCCGGCAGGTATGCGTCTTTCCATGGTGAGCGATCCCAGATAGCCGCTTCCTGGAGGCACCGGCCCCAGCCGCCCTGTACCCGTGGAGAGGCTGCGAAGTGTGACCGTGGCCGCAGTTGCGTCGAAGACACCACCATCCAACAACAAATTGCCACGAACGCTGATCGTGTTCGCCGTGCTGGTACCACCGGGTGCATTGATGGATAGATCGTACACATCATAAGTACCAGTACCGCCCATGACCACCACACCGGAGCCTTCGATGCCTATTCCTCCCACCGCACCGGATGTGATGTTGCCTTCATTCACCAGCGTATCTCCTATGATATCCCAGGTGGATGTTGCCAGATCCAACGCGGCGTTGTTCTCAACGGTGAGTTGCTCCACTTCGCGATCCGTGCCGCTGGAGGTGACCGTGTGACCCTGCTGGATGATAAGGGTCTTGCGACGATCGACGCTGATGGCGGTCGGCGTTCCAACGGGCTTCGTGCTCCAGATGGAGGCGGTCTCCAGACCACTGCCCTGGCTCCAATAAATGGGCCTGCACCTTGTCCCGTTCACCTGAACATTGTCGAAATAGATCTCTTCCTGCGGAGCGGTGGATCGAACACGAACCCGTACGTCCATGTACGAACCCGTTGTGTTCAATGGAAATTGGAATGATTGGAAGGTAGTGGTCAAGGTTATGCCATCTCCCACCCCGTTCAGATCGGTATCCTGTCGCAGCCATCCATCTACGAACGGATTCAACTTATGGCTGCGGAATGCACCCACTACGATCCATCCTCCTCCGTCAACGTTGGCCTCAACGAACAGATAGTCCCGCTGCGCAGCGGCCTGATCATAGATCGGGGAGTATCGAGCGCCGGCCCGAAGATCCACTGTCACGTTGCTCATTCCAAGTATCTCGATGTTGCTGAATGTGACCGACACCTCTGAATTGGCCGCCACTGCTGCAAGATCGGAGGCGCCTATGTAATTCGGACCATCGCTATTGGTCAGGCTCGATCCGCCTGCAGCGACCATCTGGGCGTTATCACCACGAAGGAAGAAGCTGCCCGATCCGGGGTTCGCATGAGCGGTGTTCAGTACATAACGCGATCCACTTCCATCGGTCTCAAAGCTTTCGGCAAGCGCGGTGTATGGCCCGCTCCGATCGTCGGTTATCGTAAGGGTATAGGTATCGTCCTCACCGATCAGGGGTGTTCCCGTTCCGCCTGTAATACCTGTTATCTGGAAGACAAGTTGTCTGTCACCATAACAGTCTCCATCCACTGGAATGCTCAGAACAAGGTCGGCATTCGTAGCCGATGCAGGGAAGACCACTTGATGGTTGTAACTGCCGCCGATCACGGCTGGATCGCCACTGGTGACGGTGATGTCCACCGTAGTGGATTGAACAAGGCTGGGAGAGAACAGTTGGAGAGGAATGGAAACACTTGGAGCGCTGGAATTGATGGACCCTGAGGTACCGACAAATTCAACCCGCGAGGAACAACCGTATGGCACCCTGATGTTATCGAATTGGCCCCAGGTGGAATTCACCGTACCGTGGTTCCACATGCATCCGATATACGGTAAAGGTGTCCCGGTATAGGTCGTATTGATCACCGTACCTGCACTGGTGTTCGCGGTCTGCGGATCCTGGAATGAAGACGGATGGGAAGCATGGAACATCTCCCAACTACCCGTGGATGGATCGAAGGTGACCCGTACCGATAGGAATTGGGTGTTGAAAGGACCGACGGTGATCAACTTCGTAAGCACGGCATTGGACGAAAGTCCATTGGAATATCGAACCAGATGAAGTGAATCCGGGTTGCTCGAGCTTCCCAGTACCACGGCATATCCCTGGCCGGTCATAAGATCCCCGCTTGTACCGGCAAGCACGAACCCTATACCATGTGCCAGGTTGAAGAAGCCGTTCGGGTTCGGAGCGTTCTGGCGCATGTTGAAGGACCATTCCAGAATACATCCGTTGTTGTTCAAGGTGGTCTCATAGGTGCTGGGTGTCACCATCGACACATAGTCCCTGCCGGCGATATTGCTCTGCATGTGCAATACGTTGGAGGTGATGCGGACACTGCCCGGAGGGTTGGTCTCGCTCTCCGTCCAGCCATTGCCTACCGTATTGTTGTTGGCCCTGTTGAAATCATCCACAAGGAACTGCGCCTGCGCTACTGAGGTCCCTATGGTGGCCATCAGCAACAGCATCCACTTTCTCACTCCAGACATTGGGTATTGGTTTTTCATTGATCGATCCGCTTTGTGTTCGCCACGCGTTGGCGGCGCTCCAGTCCAAGTTGCTCTTTTACGTGCCTTGCCCAGCAAGGTTTCCCGGCGCTTTGACCCGATCGGAGCATCGGAACAAGTGTCTGATCCACCATTTGCCATATCTTTGCCCCCGCTTTCCGAAGGACCCGTAGCTCAATTGGATAGAGCATCTGACTACGGATCAGAAGGTTTGGGGTTCGAATCCCTACGGGTCCGCTAAGAAATGATAAAAGGCGCAGACATGCGCCTTTTTCCATTCAGTAGTTATCCACCGGCCCCTTTTTCACCTCAGCAGCTTTGAGGTCCTCATGATCTCCGGGCAGTGATGACGGCACCATCCTTGTGGCTTTCGGCCGAACACCAAATTTTCATGGAGAATGAAGAAGTCCCTCCTCATCCTTTGCTTACTTCCCCTGCATTCTTTGCTCAACGCCCAGCCGCCTACCTACGAGGACCTATTGGTCTACTATGTTGATGGCGAGTATGAGAAATGCATCAAGAAGACCTCGAAGTACATGGCGGACAGTGATACGAGACGGGATCCGCTTCCTTATCTGTATGCCAGCAAATGCTACCATGAGATGAGCAAACTTGATGAATTCACCAGCCAGGAGGAATACAAGAAGGCCGATCGCGATGCGCTGAAATACGCCGTGAAATACCGCAAGAAGGACAAGGACCTGGCCTACTTCCATGTTCATGAGGACTACTGGCGTGAATTGAACAAGTACGCCATGGACATGGGCATGCTCTGGTATGATCAAGGCGAATACTCCAAGGCCAGACAGATCTTCAGCCGCATGGTGGGTTACGATCCGCAGAACCCCGGCGCCTGGCAGATGCTTGCGCTATCACAGGCAAGAGGGCGTATGTTGCGTGATGCGAAAGAGAGCATGGCCACGGCGAATGAATTGCTCGAAGAAGTGAAAGCCGGTGATCCGGACCTTGGCACCTTGACGAAGAACAAACGTGCGTTGATGGAGGCCGCTTCACAGAATTACGATGCCTACCTGAAAGAGTCTGGTGAGCCGATCTTATGAGCGGCTCTGCTTCAATTGACGCATCACCACCCTGTCGATCGGCAGACTGAGATCCTCTTCACGGGCATTTTCCAGATCGAGCCAGCGAAAACCCTCTTGTTGGTCTTTCGTGGCATAGGCAAAAGGTGATGAGATCACCGGGAGCTTTTCAGGGTCGTGGAGTGCGAAGCGATAGTACACGCTGATCACCTGCATGGGTGTGGCATGAAAAACGCTCTGCTGGAAAAAGTCCGTGGTATAGAAGTGCTGCAGATCGAGCGCTTCATCGAAAAGCTCCTCCCTGATCTCGCGGACCAGACACTCTTTCAGGCCCTCGCCATATTCCAGGCCTCCGCCAGGAAATTTCGTGATCTGCCGCCCTTTGATGATCTCATCGGACACCAGCACATGATCCCGCCCATGCAGCGTATGCATCAATAATCCATAGACCCTGATGGTGAAACGAGGTCCCTGCGTGTCCTCACGCATCACTTGGTGGCTCTTAGCATTTCGCGTTTGCCCGGTGGTCCGGGTAGCCTTTCAATGGTGAACCCTGTGGCTTCCAACGTACGCCGCACATCCCCTTTCGCGCAGTAGGTCACCAGCACTGCCCCCCGCCTCATGGCCCCGTAGATCCGATCGAAGATCGCCGATGTCCACATCTCCGGCTGCACATGTGGTGCGAAAGCATCGAAATAGACCAGATCAAATTCTTCCGTAAGATCAAGTTCCTGCACCGATCCGTGTACCGACCTGAATTCCATTCCGCCTTCCATCGATCGCCGATCGACCGGTGGCGCTGTCATCAGGTCAAGAAAAGACCCTCCAAGGCCAGGCCACCCCAGATCATCGGGGTACGCCAACTTTTCGATCACGTTCCTGCTCAAGGGATAAGGTTCCAGTGCGGTATAGTTGACCCTGCATTTTCCTTCGAGGCAACGGATCCAGGTAAGAAGCATGTTCAGACCCGTGCCAAGACCTACTTCCAGGATATCCACCGGCCTGTCATCGATCCGATCCAGGACATGCATAAGACCCATGTGAATGAATACATGCGTGGATTCCTGCACTGCTCCGTGCCGGCTGTGATAACCTTCCTTGTGCTTTTCGCTTCGCAACGTGAAGGACCCATCACCTGTTCGGAACAGTTCCAGGTCGGGTGCGTTCGCCAATGGCATCGGAAGCAAAACTACCGATGTTGATGACGCTGTTGATCGCTTCGCAATGATCGGAAGGTCTGCTCAAAAGGCAGGATTACCTTTGCGCACCCAGCGAAAAAAGCAGATGGCCAGGAAGAACGATCGGAAAAAAGCGGCGACCAAAAAGAGCAACAGAAGGTTCAGCACGGATTCCTTACTGGATCCCAAGTCGCTGCATTTCCTGCAACGGTATCTGAACAATCCTTCTCCCACAGGATTCGAGAGCGAAGGGCAGAAACTCTGGCTGGAATACCTCAGACCGTATGTCGATGATCACATCGTAGATCCGTATGGCACGGTGGTGGGCGTCATCAATCCCAAGGCTGAATACAAGGTGGTGATAGAAGCGCATGCCGATGAGATCAGCTGGTTCGTGCACTACATCACCAAGGAAGGCTTCATCTACGTGCGCCGTAATGGCGGAAGCGATCACATCATCGCGCCCAGCAAGCGGGTCAACATCCATACCGAGAACGGTATCGTTAAAGCCGTATTCGGCTGGCCTGCGATACATGTGCGCAACGGAAAGACCGAAACAGTCCCTTCGCTCGAGAACATCTTCCTGGATTGTGGTTGCAACAGCAAGGAAGAAGTTGAAAAGCTCGGCGTGCATGTGGGCTGTGTCATCACCTACGAGGACGAGTTCACGGTGATGAACGAGAAGATGTTCGTAGGCCGCGCGCTGGACAACCGCATCGGTGGGTTCATGATCGCCGAGGTGACACGATTGCTTCGCGAGAACAAGGTGAAATTGCCGTTCGGCCTTTATGTCACCAACAGTGTTCAGGAAGAAGTAGGTCTTCGCGGTGCCGAAATGATCGTGGAACGCATAAAGCCCGATCTCGCCATTGTGACCGACGTTACGCATGACACGCAGACACCGATGATGAGCAAGATCCAGAACGGTGATATCGCTTGTGGCAACGGTCCTGTGCTGAGCTATGCGCCAGCGGTACATAATAATGTATTGCGGCATGTTCTGGGTACGGCGCAAAAGCACAAGATCCCTTTTCAGCGCCTGGCCGCCAGCCGCGCCACGGGGACCGATACCGATGCCTTCGCATACGGGAATGCCGGTGTTCCATCCGCGTTGATCAGCCTGCCGCTGCGCTACATGCACACCACGGTGGAAAGCGTGAACCGGGTCGATGTGGAGAATGTGATCCGCCTGATCTATGCAAGCCTGGTGGACCTGAAGGCCGGGCAGGACATGCGTTACTTCCGCTGATCTTTTGCGGATGAAATTCGAGCTGGAGCACAACACGCAGGAGGCTGTCCAGTTCGTTCTACTGGCGGCTGCGATCGTGCTCGGTCTTCGTCTCTTGATCGGTGGCGCCGATCTTTTGATCGGATCGGAAGGCTCGGACCTGGACGCACTTCTCTCCGATCAACGCAACGGTTTTCTGGTACCACAAGGCACCATTGCATTTTCATCCATGGACCTTATAAGCCGGTTGGCGGTAGGTACATTGATCGCCTTGGGCGGTTCGATCATCATCGGTGGCATTGGCGGGATGATCGCCATGTCGATCGGAAGATCTTTTGTCCGTACTGGAGTGATCGCGATCCGTTATTCCGTGATCCTCCTGTTGCTTTTGACCTGTTATTCCGCGTTGTTCCTACCGGAAAAGGAAATGACCTTCAGAGAAACGATCGTCGTTCAAAAGCGTGGAACATTCATGCAATTAGCGCTTCCCTTTACTTCTTCCGAGGTGATCATCGGACCGAATGAAATTGTTTCCATCGAAGCTGAAGGCGATCTCTTGCGGATACAAGTTCCCCATGGTTTCCTCAGCATACCAATGGACAACCTCGATCACACTACACTTCGATCGCTTCAGCGCAAATACGTTCGCTGAACTCTTGCCTCGGATCGGGACATCGTCCTAATTTGCATGGAAATGCGCGTCCAGTTCATCCGTACTGCGGATACTTATCCTTTGCGCTTGAAGGTGCTGCGTCCCGGTGGTGTGCTGGAGGATACCCACTTCGCGAACGACAGGCTCGAAGGATCGTTCCATCTGGGTGTCTTCAAGGACGATCGCTGCATTTCCATCGGATCGTTCTATCCGGAGCCGCACAAGGAACTTCAGGGCTGGAAACAGTATCGTTTGCGCGGAATGGCCACCGATCCGGAATACCAGGGAAAGGGCGCCGGAAAGAAATTGATGCAGTTCGCGTTGGATCATCTCCACGCCCAGAAGGCCGATCGGTTGTGGTGCAATGCACGGATCATCGCGTTGCCGTTCTATGAGCGATTCGGTTTCGAGGTGAAGGGAGATGAGTTCGATATACCCGGGATAGGGCCGCATTTCCTGATGCATCGCAAAGTCTGACCGTGCCCGGATAGTTTCGCGCCGTGCAGAAGCGCATCGATCCGCTCATACCGATCATGATTCTGGCGTGTCTGGCGGTCCGGCTGCTGAGGATCGCATATCCCGATCTGGCGCATGACGAACCTTTCACGGTACTGCAGGCACACCGGTCGATCGCTGGCCTCTTTGCGAT
>JAEZAU010000150.1 GCA_023430325.1 Bacteroidota bacterium
GACCGCCTGCACCGCCAGTGATCCGGCGGTGCAAGCGGCCTCCCCACAAGCCAACCCCACAAATGGCTTGATCAGTACGATGGTGCCTGGATCGAACATGGGTTCCGAAAACACATCCGTCCTGACCACGTTCATCGCACTCCAATTGATCATTCAAAGCTTCGCGTAATCCATGTCCACCTTCACGGTGATCTCTTCCGCGATGTTCTTGCGCACAACGCCTGGGATCTCGATGTTGTGATCCTCGGGCTTTACGATGAACTCACTCACTGCCTTCATCGATCCATCCTCCTTCACCGTGACCTTTCCAGGATGTGAGACCTTCCTGGTGACCCCGTGGATCGTAAGGTCGCCCTCCACTGTTACATCATAGGTGCCTGGCTTCTTCAACTGATCGGCCGAAAGCCCGTTCAATTTGCCTTTGAATTCCGCCTTTGGGAACGTGTTGCTTTCCATGTAGTTCTCGTTGAAATGCTCCTGCATCAGTGCTTTCTCGAATTCGAACGCCTTGATCAACGCGGCGAATTGGATCGCGCCAGAGGCCGGATCGATGACACTGGTCACTTTGCGGTTATGTGCTTCGATGTTCTCCACCGGCGTTGCCGAGTAGAACGAGATGTAGCCTGTACGTGTGCCGTACTTGTCCTGTGCGGCCAATGCCAATGGCAGGAAGGCCATGGCGATCATCAGTTTTCTTGCCTTATTCATTTTCTGTTGTTTTTCGTTGTTCATTGGGCGGCGACGCATCGCTGCAGGACCACGTCCATCAACATGCCCTGGCAGAACCCTTTTACTGCCACCTGGTCGCCGGCCTTCCAGGTAGCGGGAACTTTCTCCTTGAATTCGCAGACCACGCCGGCCAGCGGATCACCTGTTTCCAGTGTGACGTTCGTGATGCCATTACCAGCATCGGCAATATCACGGATGGTGCCATTTACTTGTATCACCTGCTCCTTTTCGCCAACGTACTTGGCTCCGGCAGCTGCTTCATCCTGCTGGAAATCGCTGTAGAGCTGTTCCGCGGTTACAGTATGTTCCACAGTTGCTGAATCAGCTCCGGCAGGTTTGCGGTTGTATTCCATATAGGCGAACACTCCGCCCACGATCGCTACCACCGCTCCTACTGCTATGAAAGTCTTTACGCGCATGACATCAATTCATTGGTGCTCCTTGATCGAGCCAGGCTTGAAGTTGTTGGATCTCACAGGGCGGCAGCGGACCACCTGGCGGCATCGCCGGAGGAATGCGATCGATGACCCTTGCTTTCAAGGAGCCATTGTCAGCATGCTGCTTGATCGTTTGATCGTTGCGCAGATCGGGCGATTGTGAGCCGGCATGGCAACCCGAAACCGCACAACGGTTCTGGATCAATGGCTTAATGGCTCCGCTGAAGGTCACCGGCACCGTTGTATCGCACGTCGCCGCACCAGGATATAGCTCCTGTTCGTTGTCATAGTAACAACCGGTGAAAGCCAGGGAGATACTAACGACCAGAAGATATATGTGGAACAAGCCTTTCATCAGTTGGTGATATCGGCACCGTTAGCCATCCAATTATAGAACTGCTGCTTCTGGCAAGCTGTCAATGGCGGCCCTACCGGCGGCATTTGAATGGTGCAATTATTGATCGCGAACCATGCGCGGGCGGCATTATCCTTAAGGACCACTGCGTTGGAGAGGTTCAGGCCTGCCGCAGGACTCGAACCTGCGTGGCAACCACCCGTGCAATGCAACGAGACCATCGGAGCGATCTTGCCTGAATATGTGTAGTTCGCTGTGTCGCAATTGGCGCAGCTATTCAGGTTCGACCCTTGGGAGATCCACTGCTCAATAATATCGATCTCCTGTTGGGTCAGTTGCTCTTCTGAATAGGGTGGCATGTGGTCATCTGGGTCGGTATCCTGGATGGCTTCGAGGATATCATCCGATTCTTCCACGATATTGCCAAAATTGGTGAAGTTCAGATCCTGGTCTCCATCAACGGTAACATGATGGCAGGTCAGATCGGAATTATTCGGATCGGTGAGTGCGCAACTGCGCATGATGATCGGCATCACTTGTTGCTGGAAATAGATCGTGCCTGGATCACAATTCGCTGGAGTTGATGGTGCCCCGGGCCAATCACAGGTGATCCCCCCACCGCTGATCGGATCGAGTGGAATGAACTCATCCGGCTGATGCTTGCAACCGGCGACCAAGGCCAAGACAAGGATCAGCACTGAAGCCCTGAGGAGAATATGGATCGGCGAATTCATGCGATGGGTCCCATTTCCGAGGTCAAAACTATCGAGGCTTAGGAGCCCTCAAGCCTGAAACCGGATGGAGCGGGAAAAGTGACGGATGAAATGGAAGATGACCGGATCGCCCATGTTCACACCGGCCGATCCATCCCAGCGATCGGTTCCACACCGAGTTTCGTTCCCGTTCGGATCATCAACTCCCACGCTTCCTCGCGATCATTATGGATCTCTCCGTCGAGTATCGCGTCCTTGATCACCATCTTGATATCACCGATCAGCCTTGATGGTCCGATGCCGAACGCTTTCATGATGTCCTCGCCGGTGATCGGTGGTTGGAAGTTGCGCACACGATCCTTTTCCTCCACCTCCTTCAACTTCTGCAACACCACTTCGTAATTGCGCAGGTAGCGCTCCTTCTTCTTCTCGTTCTTGCTGGTGATGTCAGCGCGACACAGGATCATCAACGCATCGATGTCATCGCCCGCATCGAATAGCAAACGGCGCACGGCGGAATCGGTCACTTCCTCCTTGGTGAGCGCGATCGGACGTAACAGCAAGGCGACCAGCTTCTGCACGAAACGCATTTTTTCATCCAACGGAAGTTTCAACCGGCGAAAGATGCCTGGGACCATGCGCGCGCCTTTATCCTCGTGGCCATGGAAGGTCCAGCCGTGGCCGGG
>JAEZAU010000151.1 GCA_023430325.1 Bacteroidota bacterium
GGCACATCTCGATCGCGTTGCGGCTCTTGAACAGCGTGCTCCGAAAAGCGTTGTAGGCATCGCTGTTCCAGATCTCACCGAAGCTCTTCTGCTTTAGATCGCCAAGAACGTGGTGTGCATCCTTGTCGAAACAACAGGGAACCACACGCCCATCCCACGTGATCACGCAGCTGTGCCACATCTTCCAGCAGTTGTCCTGCATGCTGTTCTTCACACTCCAACTGCCATCGGTGTTCCTCCGGTAGCGTGAATATTTCTGCTGTTGCGGTATCAATGGATGATCATCTTTTGGATCGTAGATCTGCGCCGTCTTCAACCACAGTTCGTCCGCACCCACGATCCTGGCCAGCGCTCTCACCTCTGGGATCTGGTGCTCGTTAGGCTTCACTACCAAAAACTGGAAGACGACGTGAGGCGTTGCGCTTTTCAGTTTTCGTTTCCACTCCACGATCCGCCTCACCCCTTCGATCACCTTTTCCAATGATCCTTCTCGACGGTAGGCCGAATAGGTTTCCTGCGTGGTGCCGTCGATCGAGATGATCAAGCGTGAAAGTCCACTGCGAACGGTGGCCTCGGCTTTCGCGTCATCCAGAAAATGAGCGTTCGTGCTTGTGGAGGTGTAAAGTCCTTTTTCGCTCGCATACGCAGCCATTTCCAGAAATCCCGGATTGATGTAAGGTTCTCCCTGAAAGTAGAAGGTCAACGCCCAGAGGTCCAGAGACAGTTCATCGATCACGCGTCTGAAAAGATCCTGTTTCAGGTTGCCAGTAGGGCGAGTGAAACTTCGCAGGCCGCTCGGACATTCAGGGCAGCGCAGGTTGCAGGCGGTGGTGGGTTCGAAGCTCAAACTGAACGGCAGCCCCCCGATCCTCACGTCGCCCGATCGTTTCGCCCGCTGGTAACTGCTCCACAACCGGATCGCGTTGCGAGAACGGCGGACGTCGGCCTTTCGGATCCATTCCAGTGCGTCCTTTGAGCGGGCGAGCATGCGGGAAAGTTACGGCTGTTACTTTTCGCCTCGCTTCTTCGTCCTACGGCCACAATTCATGTCGATCCGCTCATTCCTTCTGATCGCTATGTTACTTCCCTTCGTGGGTCGGGCGCAATTCGTGGTGCACGGTCGCGTGGTGGATGAGAAGAGCCTTGAGCCGCTGGCTTTCGTTCATGTTCTGGCCGAAGGGTCAAGGCAGGGCGCCACCACCGATATTGATGGAAAATTCAGCCTGCAGGTGCCTTCAGAAGAGGCACGGTTGAAGTTCAGTTATGTGGGATATGCACCGCTGGAATTGTCCATGAGGGCGGATCAATTCCAGTTGGTGCGCATGATGCGGACCGCAGTGGAACTCTCAACAGTTGAGATACTTCCGGGGGAGAATCCGGCCCACCGGATCATAAAGCGCGTGTATGCGGAGCGAAAGAAGAACAATGGTCTTCGCGAGCGCAGCCATCGCTACTCTTCATACAGCAAGACCATATTCACCGCTGAACTGGACAGCACGCTTCTCAACGATCCCGAGAGGTTGGCTGCGTTGGACAGCAATGATCGTGATGCATTGGATTGGATGGAGAAACATCATCTTCTGTTGATCGAAAGTGCTACGAAACGATCCTTCATTCCACCGGCGAACGAGAAGGAGGAAGTGCTCGGCATGCGCGTAAGTGGATTGAAGGACCCTTCACTCCTCGGTTTGGCCGCATCCACCAGAACGTTCTCCATATACGAACCCCAGATCACCCTGCTGGAGAAGAATTACTTGAGCCCGATCGCAGCCGGGAGTACCGATCGATACCTCTACATCCTTGAAGATACCCTCTACCAAGGTGCGGATACCGTTTTCGTCATCAGCTATCGGCCTCGCAAGAACAAAAAGTTCGATGCGTTGAAGGGTGTGCTCTACGTGAATACCGATGGTCATGCTTTGCAAAGCGTGATCGCCGAACCGGCAGAACGCCAGGGTGGAATGAGCATCAAGCTGCAACAACAGTTCGAGAAAGTTGGCGGTACGGCCTGGTTCCCGGTGCAGTTGAACACGTTCCTGTACCTGGACTTCGTGCAGGTGAACAACTGGCGATTGATGGGGATCGGGCGCACCTATCTGTCCGATATACAGATCGATGTGGATGTGGAGCGGAAGGAAGTACGCGGACCGGAATTCGTGATGGATCGCATGGCGATCCGCAAGGATGATGACCTGTGGGCCAGGCTGAGACCCGACACGCTCGATGCCCGCGAACTGCGCACGTACCATGTAATGGACAGTATCGGCGAGAAGCATAAGCTGGACAACAAATTGAAACTGCTCTCAGCCCTTTCGACTGCCCGCCTTCCGATCGGCCCGGTGGACCTGAGGCTTGACCAGATCCTGAAGTACAACGGATATGAAGGGATCAGGCTCGGCGCCGGAATGGCCACCAATGATCGGATAAGCCGGTATTTTTCGCTCGGCGGATATTTCGCATATGGCTTCCAGGACAAGGAATGGAAGCGTGGTGGTGATCTTACCATTAAACCCAGGCCAGGCCGGGAGTTCCAGTTGAAGATGTTCTACCAGGACGATGTTCTGGAAAGTGGTGGTGTATCATTTCCGGGAAGTTCAAGGCCGCTGCTTTCGAACGAAGGCCAGCGCATGTGGTTCGTGGAACGCATGGACCGCATTGAACGCTATGGTGCAGAGGTGGCCTTCAGGGTGAACAGTGCGCTGAAGATGTGGCTCGGCACGGAACATACCACGTGGGACAACCGCCTGGGTTATCTCTATCGCGAGACATTGACGGAGGATGTGGTCTTCGGCCGATCGAGGTTCGTGACAGGGGCAATGACCGCCTCCTTCAGGCTTGCATTGCGAGAAAGGGTGATGCGTACTCCCGAAAGACAGGTCACCGTTCCCGGAAAATGGCCCGTGCTACAGGTGAACGCCTTCCGATCGGTGAAAGGTCTGTGGCAGGGCGAGGAGGATCTATGGCGTTTGAGCGCGATGTTGGAAAAAGTGTTCCGATCCAGTATCCATGGTGAATTATCGGTGCGCATACTTGGTGGTATGGCTCAGGCAGATGCGGCCTATCCGTTCCTTTTTGTACCCCAAGGCACGTTCGATCGAAGCATACCATACACGGTGAAGAACACTTTTGAAGCCATGCTTCCCTATGAATTCCTTGCCGATCGGTACGTAGCAGTTCACATCCGCCACAACTTCAAGAACCTGTTGTTCAAGACCAGGAATTTCAGGCCAGTGCCCATGCTGGTCGGGAGTGCGGTCTGGGGTGAACTTCAACAACCTGCCGCACATGATGGACTTTCCTTCGATCTGCTTGGCAGCGGATATTATGAAGCCGGTCTTCAGGTGGACAATATCCTCAAGCTTGGTACCACTTCGCTCGGTGCTGGAGCCTTCATGCGCCTGGGAGAACATCAATTCCCCGAACCGATCGAGAACTTCTCCTTCAAGCTATCGCTGGGTCTTCCTTATTGAGGCCTTCAGTCCGGATGTTGTTCCTTTGTGCCCGTAGGCTCCGGTAGGTCGTGGTCTACATTGCATTGAATGTGGGCCTGGCTTTCCAGTAGGATATTACGCAACCGGGCAGGGATATTGGTCGTCCTTGCTGCACTCACCGCCTTCTTCGCTTACGAGATGAAGAACGTGGAGATGAGCTACAAATTCGGTGGCCTGCTGCCCAAGAGCGACAGTGCTTACGTGCAATACCAGGAATTGCTTCAGCGGTTCTCTGAGGATGGGAACGTGCTGGTGCTCGGGGTCGATGATCCTGCCTTGTACGAATTGGAGAATTTCCAGGCCTGGTGGAAGCTTGGCCATGATCTCAAGATGGAGGAGGGTGTGGATTCCGTTTTCTCGGAAGCTCACCTTTTCGAGCTCGTTCGTGATGATAGTCTGAAGAGGTTCCAGCTTCAGCCTGTTGTTGGTGGAATGCCCGAAAGCCAGGCCGAGGTGGATAGCGTGGTGGGAAAGGTGCGGTCCCTGCCCTTCTATGATGGCCTGTTGTACAATGACAGTTCCAGTGCCAGCCTGATGATGGTCTTCGTGAATGCCGCACGTTTCAATAGCGAACGGCGCGGCGATATGGTGGACCAGATCAACGAGCGTGTGGAGAAGTTCGAGCAGGGAAGGTTCAAGGTCTATCGCAGCGGCCTTCCTTTCATACGCACGGTGGTCACCGAACGCACGCGTTCGGAGTTGCGCATGTTCGTGATGATGATGGTGGGCGTGGTGGCCATGCTGCTGCTCTTGTTCTTCAAGTCCTGGCGCGTGATGGGGATCTGCCTGCTGGTGGTTGCGGTAGGCGTGGTCTGGGCCGTGGGCTCCATAGGCCTGCTGGGTTACAAGCTCACCTCTGTGATGGCGATCATTCCTCCACTTGTGATCGTCATCGGTATTCCGAACTGCATCTTCCTCATCAACAAATATCATTACGAGATGGCCCGGCATCAGAACAAGATGCTGGCGTTGACACGGGTCATCTACAAGGTGGGTATGGCCTCTTTCATGACCAATGCCACCACGGCCCTGGGCTTTGCCACGTTCGCGCTCACCTATAGTGACGTGCTTAAGCAATTCGGGGTCATTGCGTCGCTGAACATCATGGCGGTCTTCGCCATCAGCCTGCTGCTGGTCCCCATTCTTTTCAGCTTTCAGCGTCTGCCCAAGGACAGGGAGCTCGCGCACCTCGATCGCAAATGGGTGGATCGAAGCACGAACGGTCTCATCAATATTGTGCAACACCACCGGCCATTGGTGTACTCGGTAACATTGATCGTTGTCACCATAGGCCTCATCGGCGTCACACAGTTGAAGGATGAAAGCCATGTGGTCGATGATCTGCCCACCGAGGACGCGGTCATGAAGGACCTCACGTTCTTCGAGAAGCATTTCAACGGTGTAATGCCGCTGGAGATCATGCTGGACACCAGGAAGCGCGGGCAGGCCTTGAAGGATGTGAACCTGAGGAAGATCGCCCAGCTGCAGGATACGCTGGCCACATATCCCGAGTTATCGAAGTCCTTATCCATTGCTGACGCGGTCAAATTCACGAAGCAATCGTTCTATGGCGGGGATCCCGATCGGTACGCATTGATCAAGGGGAACGAGAAAACGTTCATTCTTCCGTATGTGGAGAATGCTGCGAGCACTGGAGGTGTGGCCCGGTCGTTCCTTGATGAGGAGCGAAGCACCACCAGGATCAGCGTTCAGGTGGCTGATGTAGGAACCGCGCGTATGGATGAAATGTTGGCCAGGCTTCGTGCACATGTCGACAGCATCTTCGATCCGGCCAAGTATCGTGTGATCCTTACCGGGACCAGCGTGGTATTCCTTGAGGGCAGCAAGTACATGGTCACCAACCTGATCATCTCGGTGGCCATGGCCGTGGTCCTGATCTCCGCGATCATGGCGCTGCTTTTCAACTCCTTCAGGATGGTCCTTGTATCACTCGTACCCAACCTTGTGCCGTTGATCGCGACCGCAGGATTGATGGGCTACCTGAACATACCGATCAAACCAAGTACGATCCTGGTCTTCAGCATCGCTTTCGGCATCGCGGTGGATGATGCCATACATTATCTGTCCAAATACCGGATGGAACTGCGGGCATCACGTCACAAGGTGAAGCATTCGGTCATTCATGCCATACGCGAGGCCGGCATCAGCATGATGTACACCAGCATCGTGTTGTTCTGCGGATTCGGCCTTTTCGTCTTCAGTGATTTTGGGGGCACACAGGCACTGGGTCTGTTGGTATCGTTCACTTTGCTGGTGGCGATGTTCACCAACCTGTTGATACTGCCCTCGTTGCTGTTGACATTCGAAAGGATCATGACCACGAAGGCATTCCAGGAGCCGTTGCTGGATATCATGGACGAGGAGGAGGATATCGATCTGAACGAATTGAAGCTGGAGAACGGCTGGGAAAAAAAGCAAGACTAGTTTTCGCCACGCATGAAAGGGATCATACTCGCCGGCGGATCAGGAACACGTTTGCATCCGCTCACACTTGCGGTAAGCAAGCAGTTGATGCCGGTGTACGACAAGCCGATGATCTATTACCCGCTCAGCACGTTGATGGCCGCGGGGATAAGGGAGATCTTGATCATCAGCACACCGCATGATCTTCCGAGCTTCAAGAAATTACTTGGTGACGGGAAAGCGCTTGGATGCAACTTCACATATGCGGAACAACCGGAACCGAACGGTCTTGCACAGGCCTTCGTCATCGGGCGTGACTTTGTTGGAAAGGACAGCGTTGCATTGATCCTGGGTGACAACATCTTCTACGGCCGCGGTCTTGGCCGCATGCTTTCCGAACATACGCGGCCGCAGGGAGGCCTGGTCTTCGCCTATCATGTGAGCGATCCGGAACGCTATGGTGTGGTCGAGTTCAACGAATTGAACAAAGTGATCTCGATCGAAGAAAAACCGCAAAAGCCGAAAAGCAACTACGCCGTTCCGGGGCTGTACTTCTATGATAACGATGTGCTCGATATCGCCTCGAAGTTGAAGCCCAGCGCACGTGGTGAATATGAGATCACCGATGTGAATCGAGAGTATCTCAGGCAGGGAAGATTGAAAGTGGAGATCCTCGATCGTGGCACGGCCTGGCTCGATACCGGTACATTCCGATCATTGATGCAGGCGGCCCAGTTCGTGCAGGTGATCGAAGAAAGACAAGGCCTGCGGATCGGATGCATCGAAGAGGTCGCCTTCAAAAGAGGATTTATTTCGGTAGAGCAATTGAAGGACCTTGCACGTCCGCTGGTGAAGAGCGGCTACGGTGAGTACCTGATGAAACTCGTGCAACAGTGAGCCTTCGATCGATGGGGGATCGTCAGCGTTCGGTGGAGGAGGCTTTGGACCGGTGGCTTTTACAGTTGCCGGATGGGTCGTTGTATGCGCCGATCCGCTATATCATGCGGCTTCCGGCTAAGCGGATCAGGCCTGTTGCAATGCTCATGAGCTGTGGTGTTTTTTCCGACCGGATCGAAGAAGCACTTTCGCCGGCACTGGGCCTGGAGCTGTTCCACAATTTCACCTTGATGCATGATGACATCATGGATCGTGCACCGTTGCGCCGCGGCCAGCCCACCGTGCATGAGAAGTGGAACATCAACAGTGCCATCCTCAGCGGCGATGCAATGTTGGTGAAGGCCTATGAACTGCTCTCGATCGATGTCGATCTCTTGAAGGTCTTCAATGCGGCCGCGCTCGATGTCTGCGAAGGACAGCAGCTGGACATGGATTTCGAGGATCGAACGGATGTGTCGGTCGATGAATACCTGGAGATGATCCGGCTAAAAACTGCGGCGTTGCTGGGTTGCGCCTTGCGGATGGGTGCGATCATCGGCGGAGCTGGTGAAGATGACCGGTCGCTGATGGGATCTTTCGGTGAGAAGTTGGGTATCGCTTTTCAATTGCGCGATGATATTCTTGACGCGTTCGGCGATCCAGGAAAGGTGGGAAAGAAGACCGGCGGCGATCTGAAGGCCGGAAAAAAGACCTGGCTGTTGATCCGTGCTCTGGAGAAGGAACAGGCCGCTGGTGAACGTGAACTCCAGGATCAACTTATGCTTGATCCGGATGCTCGTGACGTGGGATCGATGCTTGCCGTTCTCGATCGGTACGATGTCAGGAACGAAGCAGCGGCAGTGGCCGATCGATATGAACGGGAGGCGTTGGATGCGTTGCGATCGGTGAAGGCGGAAGAGGATAGAAAACAGCCGCTGTACGACCTCGCGCAATCATTGATCGCCCGGGCTTACTGATCAACGGAGCAGATCTTCCAACGCTGCTCGCAGATCGGAGTAACGGGGCTGGAGACCGACCGATCGTATCCGGTCATTGTCCACGCGGCTTCCTTCCAGCAGGATCGATGAAAGATCACCCAGAACAAGCCTCAATGCAAAGCCCGGGACATTCGGAACAAAGTAAGGTCTGCGGAGCACTTTTGCGATCGTTCGCATCAACTCGCTGTTCGTCGCATTCCCTGCCACCACATTGTAGGCACCGGTGATCGAAGGGTCTTCGATCGCACGGATGTAGAACGCCACAAGATCATCCAAATGGATCCACGGCATCCACTGGCGACCCGAGCCCAAGGCAGCGCCAAGTCCCCATTTCACCGGCATTGCCAGTTTCGTCAAGGCACCGCCGTTGGCGGAAAGGACCACCGGTGTGCGGACTCTTACCGTTCTGCAGGTATCCTCCCATTCACGCACGGCAGCTTCCCATTCCATGCTGATCTGCGCAATGGTGTCAGTACCTGGCGGATCGCTTTCCTTGAAGATATGATCGCTTGTGTGAGCACCATAGTATCCGATCCCTGCCGCACTGATGAAGCTCTTGGGCGCGATCCGTAATTCCTTGATCTTTCGGTGGAGCAGTCTTGCCGCTTTCGCACGGCTTTCGATCAACAGGCTCACTCGCCGCTTCGTCCACCGCTCATCTGCAATGCCTGCGCCTGCAAGATGAATGATATGATCCACGTTCCGAAATGCCGCTTCCTCCACCTGGCCGTTCTCGATATTCCATGGAAAGGTCCTGTATCGTGAAGTGCCCTTGCTGCGGCTCAAGTGGCGCACTTCATATCCACGCTGTTCCAATTCCGCGGAAAGTGCGGAACCGATCATGCCGGTACCTCCTGTGATCAGAACATTCGCCATCGTTCACTTCAACAAAGACATCGCACGATGGTTCTTCCGTTGCCAGCGATCGCGTTATTGTTCTGTTAATGCATCAAGATCGTGCGTAGCAGCAGGATCTCGTCGTTCTCACGGGTGCATCGGATCAGGTAACTGCCATTCTCCAGCGAGGATGGAAGATGTAATTCGATCCGATCGGAAGCCTTGGTGAACAGAAGATCTTGTGATCGCCCTGCAAGATCCACAAGTTGGATCGTCCTCACATCGATCGGAGCATTGTGAATGAAGAAAGATCCGGAATTCGGATTCGGGGAAAGTATTGGCATCATGACCGTTCGATCTGGAACAGTGAGCCAAATGCAGTAAGGATCGTCAGAGGGAAGATAGTTCACGGTGAGAGCTGCCGAGCCCATGCAGTTACCAGCACCGATCGAATACGTGTATACACCCGCTGGGTCTACCGCTGGATCGAGTATTCCCGGATGTTGCTGGCCGTTCGGACCGGTCCATGTTCCACCGCTACCGGGTGTTCCCTCCAATGAATCGAGCATGTTGAACATCGGAGAGGCGGTACAGATGATCACCGACCCGTCCTGCCCGGCGTTCGCTGCACCATCAACGGTAATGGTGTAATTGTATGTGCGGCTTCCCATCACCGGACATGCATCGTCCATCGCAGTAATGGTGAATTGATATTCGCCCCCTGTGTTCGTGACCTCATCCCAGCAGATCGTTGCGACCAACGGTGCAGCGCCGCTCACATCGATGGTAGCGCCTTCCATGACAAGGTCCACGTTCGTTATGATCGAGAGCAACTGTCCCGCATCAGGATCCTCGAACTCGATATCCACACATGCAGGATCGCCCTGGCAGACCCGGAATGCGCGTTCATTCTCCACTACCACGCTGCCTGTGCTGGATGTGATGATGCCCGATCCAGCAGATGGCGCAGCGTTCGGCGTACACGCAGTTACCAGGAAGGCGAAGTCACGCATCACCCGGCCGATCCATTCGCCATCATCATTGAACTCATCCACCTGCACTACGACCACCACATAGCCTTGCTCTGCAGGTGTGAAGTGGATAAGCCCCGTGGCCGGATCGATGGTCATGCCGGGCGCCGGTTCGCCTCCGTATGCAGGTACAACATAGTTCACAGCACTTACGATCAGCTCTGGTGGCGGCAGGGCGCTCACGAACCGGGCATCGATCAGAGAGTATTGCAGGGTATGGCCGTCCGCATCGGTGGCACCACCGTCGTAGTTCACTTCATGTCCAACGCAGACCCGCGGAATGCTGATATCGTTGAAGAGCGGTGAGCGATCGCAGGTCTCGGCCACATTGTTGAATTTCGTTTCGATGTACAACCCGGGGTTCATCTGCACATTCACGGAATTCTGGCGGCAGCAGGTGCTCCAGTAGATCGTCCACTCGTCCGCCGGGCTCAGGAATAGGGTTGTGGGGAACTCATACAGTTCAAAACCTGCCGTGGTTCCGCCGTTGCAGGTGGAATTCGCCGCCTCTGCGGGACATAATGGAGAAACGCCGCCGACCAGGATCGGAGCGATATTCTGCACGCTGAATTCGACCCCCGTACTGCTGTAGAAGAACAAGGAATGTGGCACCATGGCGGTTCCGCTGCATTCACGGATCAACTGCAACTTCACCTCATACATATTATCACCGAGGCAGGTATAGGAAATAGTGCCCCCGGGAAGGTGCAACGCCTGAGTAAGGGTTCCTGAAAGAAATAGGAGAATGATCAGTGAGGCACGGGCCATTTCTGCGGATTTCGCAGAAAGATAGAAGAGTTGCGGAATTGTTGGCTTAGAGCGATCGCAAAGGCCTCAGGTCCGGCCGGTCCCGATAGCCCCATTCATCGTTCTCGGGAAGATCATGCATCTCCATGTTCTCATCGCGCAGAACGTGCAACACCATCCACACCATGAGGAACGGCCCGGCCAGGAACATGAAGAGCACCAGCCAGTCCGGTGTATTGGCGAGACTGATGAAAACGTTGATCAGCAGCACGGAACTGACGATCCAGATGGAATAGGGTAGTGCGCGCATGGCATCCATGACGCAACTCTGGTTCCAAGGAACAGGAACGGCACCCTGAGGTGCCGTTCCAAAGTAGAATGATCGGGTCTTTTAGCGGGCTCTTTCGATCGATTTCAGGTCCTCATCCATGAAGCCTTCCTTCTTTCCGTGCAGCGAGGGTTCATCCTTCTGGTACATCAATTCCCCGGTACCGGCATTGAACACGCGCTTGAAACAATGTTTGGTCTTGTAGTCTCCTGTGATCACCACATCGGTAACAGCTATCTCGCGATCCTGCTTTTCTATGGCTCCGATCAATTCACTTACCGGCTTGATCTCCACCTTGCTCTTGTAGAATTCCTGCACTTTGGCCAGATCGGGAACGGTCTTGTCCAGGTGTTCTTTCCCGATCCACAATTGCCCATCGCGTACCAGGCGTGTACGGCTCGAATACAGCCGATCGGCCGTTGTCTTATCAGTGATCTTGCCAGCTTCCACGTTCTTCAGGAAATCCTGCATGTGCTTCGCATACAGGGTGATGAACTGGGCGCTGTTCTTCTCGTTCATCCCCTTCGCATCGATCAACATGAAGGCCAGTTCCTTGTCCGCAGGCACATTGGTGAAGGCGTTGTCCTTTTGTTGCAGGCCTTCTCCCTTCTTCTGCTTCCAGCCTTGTACCAGGGTGAGAAAGGTCCCTTCAAATTTCACGGGATCAACCTTGGAGGTCTTCAACAGGTAGAGCTTGTCTGCCGCGATCGGCTGGCTGCCGAGGTCACCTGCCTTGATGAAATCATAGCTGCCGGTGAATTTCCAATCGGCCTTTATGGCATTCATGATCGCCTTGTTGTAAGGGGAATCCCCATCATCGAGCACCACTACAGTGGTCAGTGCTTTGGCGGTCTTCACGGCGTTGGGGTCGAAGGTGCCATATTGGGCGAAGATGCCGATCGAAATGATCAGGCAGAGCATGGAAAGGAACGTGCGCATGTTCATGTTTTCGTTGTCCAGTGGAAAGCTGTTCGTGAGCGGAGTTCGCGGGCTGGCGAAAATAATGCCATGTAGCACCTTTGTGTGATCGGCGATCCATGGCACAGAAGCTACCGGCATCATTCTCAGGACTTCGGCCGTATCTCGATCGGCGCGAGTTGTTGGAAGCTACCGTGCAGCAGCTCAGAAAGGACCTTTCCGCGGAACCCGATCGGTTACTGATACCCGATGTGGGTGAGGGCGCCTTTGAAGAGCTACGGTCAAGCGTGCTACCGGTCCTGGAAGATCTTTATGCTCAAGGCGCACATCCATTCCAGGTGGCCATGTACAGGGTGGATCTTCCCGAGAAACATCTTATCCGCAGCCTGGAAGCCGGTGGTCTTCATGCAGTGGCAGGAGAAGTGGTGTTGCGGTGTCTCCAAAAGGTCCTTACCCGTTTGCGCCATGCCGGAAAAGGGTGAAAAAGAGCATATGGCCGCAACTTTTAGCGAAAGGCGCCGTAATGGACAAGGCCTTCGCGCCGAAGGTTACCTTTGCACCAGGATCCCGATCGCCCGCCTGCGGGCCACATCATGGACAAACATTCGTACCTGAGCAACGCTGACGGTGCCGCTCTCGAAAGCATCTATCAGCAATACTTGAAAGATCCATCTTCTGTTGATCCCGGCTGGGCCCGTTTCTTCGAGGGGTTCGACTTTGCCCGCCAGCGGAACGATCTGCTGCCCGGCGCGAACGGTAAGGCTTCTTCCGTGGATACGGAAGGAGTACTCAAGGAGTTCAAGGTGATCGAATTGATCAATGCCTACCGCGAACGGGGCCACTTCTTCACCCAGACCAACCCGGTGCGCGAACGCCGCAAGTATGAGCCTACGCTGGATCTGAAGAATTTCGGTCTTTCCGATGCGGATCTCGATCAAGTCTTTGAGGCCGGATCGGAACTGGGGATCGGTGCGGCGAAACTGCGCGATATCATCGATCATCTGCACCAGACCTATTGCCGCAGCATCGGGGTGGAATTCCGCTACATCCGTCAGCCGGAAAAAGTGCAATGGTTGCAGGAGCGTATGGAGCGCACACGCAACACGCCCGAGTTCGATCTGGATGCCCGTAAAGGTTTCCTCAACAAGCTGAATCAGGCCGTCGTTTTCGAGAAGTTCCTCGGAAAGAAATTCATCGGCCAGAAGCGTTTCAGCATTGAAGGTGTGGAAACCCTGATCCCCGCGCTGGACCATATCATTGAACAAGGCGCTGAAAAACACGGCGTGCAGGACATCGTGATCGGCATGGCGCACCGCGGCCGCTTGAACGTGCTCGCGAACATCCTGCACAAGACCTACGAGAGCATTTTCGCGGAATTCGAAGGTCGCGATTACGACGACGCGCTGGTGGAAGGCGACGTGAAGTATCACATGGGCTATTGCAGTTGCGCGATCACCGAGAAGAAGAAAGGTGTCACCGTAACACTGAGCCCGAACCCGAGCCACCTCGAAAGCGTGGATCCGGTGGTGGAAGGGATCGCGCGCGCCATCATTGATCTGGATCATAAGGAGGATGTGAGCAAAGTGGTTCCTGTGCTGATCCACGGTGATGCCGCGATCGCAGGGCAAGGCGTTGTTTACGAAGTGGTGCAGATGGCCGGATTGAAGGCCTACAACACCGGTGGAACGATCCACATCGTGACCAACAACCAGGTGGGTTTCACCACGAACTACACCGATGCGCGCACCAGTCTTTATTGCACCGATGTCGCCAAGGTGACACAGTGCCCGATCTTCCACGTGAACGCTGATGACGTGGAGGCCGTGGCGTATGTGATCGAGCTCGCGTTGGATTACCGCCAGAAGTTCCAGCAGGACGTTTTCATCGATCTGCTCGGCTACCGCAGGCATGGCCACAACGAAGGCGATGAGCCGAAGTTCACCCAGCCGGTGCTGTACAAGCGGATCGCGAAGCATCCCGATCCGCGCGAGATCTACAGCAAGAAGTTGCAGGAGTGCGGTTTCATTGAAGCGGAGATCGCCAAGGAGATGGAACGCGAGTTCCAGGACATGCTGCAATCGCGTCTCGATGATGCGAAGC
>JAEZAU010000168.1 GCA_023430325.1 Bacteroidota bacterium
GTGGCACACGCATCGATCATCACTTCTGCGGTGTTGCCATACTCGGCGAGTACCACATCGATCCTGTGTTCCTTCAACAACTTCGCGATCCGCCGTGCGATAAGGCCTTGTCCATTCCGCTTCAGGAAGGTACCCATGGCAAGATCCAGTCCTCTGGCGATTCCTTCCTTCACCAGAACAGATCCGTCTGATGAACGTGTCGGCACTTCACCATCGGAAAGCACCAACTCCACGGTGGACAGATGATCGATATGCGCTTGAATGAACGTTTCCGCAGTAGCGGCCGGTGAGGCAACGGCGATCCTCAACGAGGTGGATGGCTTGTCATCGAGCAGGATATCGCTGGATACTGCCATCACCGTTTATGCGCGGTTGCTGAAAGCGCCGTGATCATGGTGTCCGTTTTCAGATCGGGTAGCCTGTCATTCTTTATCAGATAGCGTACGATGGGAAAAGCGACCCTGCGCAGGATCCTCCGCTTGATGTTTCCCATTGGAGCACGTTGTACATATAGACCGATCATTTGTGCAAGGCTGGCGTTCCAACCTCCCAACGGTCTCACCTCCACATCCACAAATCCGGCATTCTCCAACAGACGCTTTAACGAATATGGAGTGTACCTGTATTCATCATATGGCACATTATGCAGCGGCCACAGGAACGGCACTGTCATAAAGAAAGTACCGTTGCCACGAAGAACACGATGTACCTCGGCTAATACGCAGGCCGGATCAGGGCAATGTTCCAGGACTTCAGTCGCCATCGCTGAATCCACCGATGCGTCCGCAAGGGGGATCTTGATACCGTCCCAGAAAATGTCGGGACACGTACCCGCAGAAGCCCCCGTTATTTCTGGATCAAGATCAATGCCTATGTATTCCGTGATCCCACCACCATTCACCATCAAGATATGGTGGTAAGGTTTTTCACCACAGCCCACATCAAGAAATCTACCCTGGAATAATGACATCGCATTGCGCAAGGCGTTCTCAATGCAATGCTTGGGCAGATAGATGTCCTGCGTATCCAGAGTCAACGGTACGCCAATGAACCGCGTTCGATGAGCTGTCATCTCATTATGCCGGCGCATTTCGCTGCACCAGGCCCCTTAATGATCGCGAGAAGAACACGCTGACCAAATATTTGATCTTCGGCATCAACTCCTTCCGATCCTTTTGCATGTGACCCAATGCAGCACTTACTCCGTGGTCCGCAAGATGATGAAAAAGTTTGTCCCATTGATGCATGATACGCGCATGGAAAATTTCGGGATTGGTGAAGGCTCGTGACCGGTTCCATTCTTCCAGTTCGCCCATCCACTCACGCAATCGTCCGATATCAGCCCATAAAGGAGTTTCCTTGAAAGCACGCAACAGAAGAAGATGCATATTTACGGCCTGTTGATCGGCCCGCAGACCAAGGATCGTAAGCAATCGTGCCACCATCGGTTCGAACTTCTGCACCTTGCTCATGCCTGCGGTACTGTTGGTACTACCTCGGCGACACCGGATTAGCGGTACGGGCAGGTTCCCGTATTTCCCGAACGGTGCCAGCGAGGCCCAGAACAGCCAGTCCTCGCCCACCCGCGGCCATTCATCCAGGTAACGAATACCGCTTTGCATGAGCATGCTCCTCCTGAAGATCGCTGTACCCTGGCACACCGGCTGGCCGAACAAGATCTCGGCGCGGCATTCAGCATCGTTCAGGGGGAACCACCAACCGTGTTCACTATTGCCGAACAGAATGACCTGGCCACCACTTGCGATCAACTCAGGATGCTGGTCCATATGAGCCACCTGCATTTCGATCCGATGGGGCATCATGATGTCATCCGCATCCAGACGCACGATATACTCTCCCCGGGCAGCGTCAATGGCACGTTGCATGGCACCTGCGGGCCCGACATTCCTGGGCAGTTCGATCAGCCGCAATCGGTGGTCCTGCTGCTCTTTCAGGATCTCCAGGCTTCCGTCCGTACTTGCATCATCAACAGCGATCAATTCGAGATCAGTGTACTCCTGGGTGAGAACGCTCGTTAAACATTCCCTCAGGAATGGCGCCTTATTGAACACAGGAATAACGACGCTGACCCTCATTCGTTATGCTGCACTATTAAGGAGGCGGGTCAACAGGTAGTAGATACGTGCCGGTCTAAGATCTCTTGAATAGATCAAATGAAGTACACCGGCGGAGGGCGATCGATCGGCGATGCGATGGAATGCCCGATCCCAGCGTTCTTCGACCACTTTCTCGAAACCATGTTCAGGAAAGATCGGAGCGGTCCCTTTAAGACCAAGAAGCTTTTTCTTCCAACGGAATAATGCAGGTACCCCGATGCTCTGGATATTCCCTCCGCCAAGACCGTGTATGAACATCTGTAGATCCAATTCCTCCTCGCTCACGCCCTTCCCATATCGCCTGAAAACCTCCCGATAGATCGCTTTGCGGTCCTCATACGCATCGCGACCGTGCCGCATGTTCTGTTCACCCCGGCGGTACAGGGTAAGCACTTCAGGAAGGTTTACGAAACGCATACCAGATAGAGTGGCGATCTTCAACAGGAACAGATAATCCATGCCGGGCCGACGCCATTCCGGATCGGGAAAAAGTCCTGCTTCCAGGAGAGATGCTGTGCGGAAGATCGCAGTAGGATAAAGCACCGGATCACCGAACAACGCCATGGCGCGGCAGGTCTTATCGTCCTCGGGCCATTTCCCCACTGGTGAACCATCATCCATGAATTCGGCCTGGCTGCCGCATGCGATCACATCGGTCTCCCGATCCATCAATTCCACCTGCCTCTGTAACCGTTCCGGAAGCATCACATCATCGGCATCAAGTATGGCCAAATACTGCCCCCTTGCAGCCCTGATGCCTCGCGTTGCGGCCGCGGCCCGTCCTGTATTGACAGGATGGGTCAACACCCTGATCCTCGGATCGGCGGATCTCAGAACACGCTCAAGGCCATCATCCGTGCTCCTATCATCCACGACCAGCAGCTCGAAGTCCTTGAATGTACTTTGCAGCACACTGCGTATGGCCTCTTCCACATATGGCCCCTTGTTGTAAAGGGTCATCAGCACGGTGACCTTCACTGGTGAAGCGGCTGGCATGATCGCCAGCAAAGGTAACTGCCTTGTATCAGGGGGAAGCGGCTTCTTTTTTCGGGGCCTTCATCCTGCCAAGGAAATGATGGACGGTGCGACCGATCAACATGCGCACACGGTCCATGGGACGTTCCGCGGATAGCAGGAAGTAGGTCCAGCCGGCCAGTGGAGCGTGGACCAGCAGGGTGAAATAGAGCAGGGCCCAGCGTCGCTCCAATTCCGCCTTGAACAATTCTCTGTGCAACGGATGACCCGGGCCGACCACATCGGCCGATCTTTTGATCGTTCTGCGCACAAGTCTCACGTCCGACGCCGATAATTCCGAAGGGAACCGTCCTTCCAGTATCACCAAGGCTCGTGCGGCATCCCGATCCTGAGGCAGACCCAGGATCCGCAACGTCTCATACATCATCTTCATTCTATCTGCCAGAAGATCGCGCCCCTCTTTCATGTTCTGCTCGCCGATCCTGTATTCTGTGAGCGGCAGAGCCAGGTTGGCGACTTTCGTGTGCACGGCCAGGCGCTGAACGAAAAGCTGGTCCATGCCGGGGGTGCGCCACTGCGGGTCGGGCCGAAGACGATGCTTATTAAGAACTGAGAGCCGATACATGCCCGTTCCGTACAACAACGGCCCATCGAAAAGCATTCGTCCACGGCATTCTTCATCGGTCAACGGCCAGCGGCCGATCTTCTCCTCTCTTCCGAAGTAACGTGCATAGCTTCCACATGCACCCAATGCCGGATCGGCTCGCATGGCAGCGACTTGAAGTTCGAGCCGTTCGGGATGCATCAGGTCATCGGCATCGAGCACGGCCACGAATTCTCCCCGCGCCATGTCGAAGCCATACTTTGCTGCTGCCGGCCGGCCCAGATTCTCGTCCGACCGCTCGATCCTTATACGTGGATCGCCGATATTGCGGATCTTCTTCAATCCATCATCGGTGCTTCCATCATCGATGATGAGCAATTCCAGATCCGCAAAGGTCTGCGCCAGAACACTCCTTACTGCTTCCTCTACGAATGACCCTTTATTGTAGTAGGTCATGAGCACACTGACAGTGGGTGCGGCCATCATCGTGCGGTTTCCATCGCTGCCTTCGGTGCGGAAGAGGGGATCTTCAAGAACGTGGTGCCCTGCTTTCTTGTAAGGTCGCGGTCATGCCGGATACTCTCCGCATCCCGATCCTTCAATGCATTTCTCAAGCGCATCGTGCGGCGGTACGCTGGCAGGTCCATGACCAACAACTGCCCGATCGCCTGCCGTAGCATGTAATTGCGTTGTGCCTTCAGATCATGGTCTGCCGCCGGATCAGAGGCCAACAGGACATGGCGCCGAACTTGTTCCATGAAAGGATCGATCGGCCTTGCCGCCCGGTCGTGCTGGATGAAGCTACCGGGAACCACACCGACCGCCAGGGCATGGTAATGCAGCCGATCCACATAATTATCGTCCTCCCAATAATGGAAGAACGTGGGACTGAATCCGCCGACCCGCTCCAGACAACGGCGCGTCATCAACCATGCTGCAGCGTTCACGAATTGTGCTTCGTAGATCAGGCGGCGCGTTCCGGTGATGTGATCGGAATAGAGACCCGGACACCTCTCCGGCACTATGTAATTGGAGAACGCCATGTCGAGAGCATCACCGTTACCGTTCAGGTGAATAGGGCTCAGGATACCGAAACGAGATCCACTCGCCGCCGCGTGCAACAGAAGCTCGATGGTATCCGGCCTGATCCATGCGTCCTGGTTCAACAGGAATATGTGTTCTGCACCGGCCTGCAGAGCCATGGCCATGCCAATGTTGTTCGCCGCACCGAAGCCAAGATTCCTTCCTGTAGCCACCAATTCCACGGAAGGATATCGATCGCGAAGAAGATCGGGAGTACCATCTGTCGACCCATTGTCCACGGCAATGACCCGAACAGGCAGCGTACTATTCAACAAACTACCGAAACAGCGATCGAGCCAGGCTTTGCCGTTAAATGTAACAACAATGGCGGTGACCTTTGAATGTTCGGCTTGAGGAGGGGCCATACCAACTGCAACAGGGACGCGGCAAAAGTAGTTGGATCCCCGGGGATGGCAGGAAGAAATGCTGTGCTCTCAACGCCGGAAGATCCGCGAGAAGGTGCTTTCCAACGCAGGAAAATAAGCCTTCATGAAATTGCGGGCGGTGGTGGTGATGTTCCAGCCGAACCGCTTGCGTTGCCGTGCGATGTGCGGCCATGCGATGCGTGCAAGCTCCCGATCACCAGCAGCAATGGCCGCCGACCAGGCCGCGAGAAGCACCGAATTCCTACGATCTTCGATGATGGCACGATGACGGCCGTGCGTCATTTTATCCAGGATCGGCAGAGTGGTGAGATAGACCTTCTTCTTATGTGCTTCGCTCGTGAGGGAGTGGATGCCACCGGGGTGCATAACGCGTACGCCGGTGATCTGGGGTTGATAGATGAAGTGACCGTGTTCCGTGAGGTACGTGAAGAGGATGGTGTCGCCGACGGGGGAGATCTTCAGGTATTCTTCCACGCCTTTTAGAGCGGATCGCCGGAATACCAAGGTGCATGTAGGTATCCCCTGTCCTCTTATGATATCCTCTTGACGGCACCGACCCTCGGGCGCTCTTGCATAACCCGCCATATAACGTGTCCGCACGGAATCCTTTTCATTGAAGGCATCAGTGAAACACCCGACTGCAGCAGCATCCGATCGCAAAGAATCGACCTGCCTCTGGAGTTTGCCCTGATCGATCCAATGATCATCTCCTTCACAGAAAGCGACGAACTCACCTTTCGCCTCCCTCAATAATTGCAGAAGATTTGCTCGACCGGTAGGTCTACCAAGAATGTACATGACATCCTTACGGGACCGCTTGATCAATTTAATTGTAGACGGCCATTCCGCTGCAAGTCCTTCACATATGTGCAATGTTCCATCAGTACTTCCGTCCTCGCCTATGATCACCTCAAATCCAAAATCTGTCCGCTGCGCAAGAATGCTCCTGATACAGGTGTCGATAAATTGGGCATGTTGATAGGTAGGAACGAGAATACTGACCAATGGCAGAGCACGTGGCTCCTGATAAGGCAGTTCATTCACGTGTTCCAGTTGCTGAGCGATGATCGGCTTAACTACTTACGGCGTAGCACAAGGAAAATGGAATCGCAATGGCTGATATTCTCAGGTTCCAATGCCAGAGCTTGGAGCCCAAGGATATGCTCTTTGGTGAGGAACCCATCCTTAAGCGCTCGATTCAATTGGAAATCAGCAAGGATCTTGAAGATCACTCCTGCGCGCTCCATCACTTCAAAGCCGGCACCTGTAACCTCATCGACGAGAGAAGCGAGCGTATAGGTCCGTCTATGGCCATGACGGAGATCGTTCTCCGTGAGGCCTTCAAGGGAGTTCAGCAAACCCATCTTAAGAGCCAATCTGCGGGACAATGCATTGGAATTCGGAACGGTAATGAATAAAGTGCTCTTCTCGTGCATCAAAGATCTGATGTTCTTCAGGACCGGGACGGTATCATGCACATGTTCGAGCACATAGTTACAGGCTACATGATCGAAAGTACGCCCCGCATTCGTCCTATCAAGATCCTCGAACAATGCCAATTGAAAGGTAATGTTACTTGGATGATCCTGACCCTTCAGCCGCTCAATGAACACGGATGATCCATCGACCACTTGCAAGGCTCTGAGATGGGATGCGAGCAACTCCGTTTCATACCCGTTCGCACAACCCAATTGCAGACCGGTAGCGTCCTTCGAACGCATGCGGGCGAGCATCATGTTCACGATGATCTCTTTTTTTATCTCGCTGTAGGGATGTGTATCCGTGTAATCCTTGACCAGATCGTTCAGAAACTTCCTTTCCTTTTCGGGATCAAAGACTTTGCTCATTCCTTCAAAATTTTAGTTCACGACCTTGATCATGGCCGGTCCTGAACACAGAACCAGATGGGTCTCTGATAGAATTCACTCCACACGCTGACCTCGTATCGTTCGCGCAACCATTTGTCGAGCGAATCATCCCCCGGCAGTTCATCCATCCGGAACGCCTCGTAGGTTATCGGCAGATCCCCATCTCCTTTACAGGCGAATGAAACGGAAAGAATGTTCCATCCAGCTCCTTCGAGCAGTCTGCGCGTGAATAGAAATTTGCCCACCTGATCTTCCTTAGCGACCAAGGGCAGGCTTTTATCTCCCCGCCAATTGTACCCCATCTGGAATATCAGTTTGCGCGCTGAACCTTGGGCCGTTCGTAAATAGTTAATGCCATATTCGGCGAATGCATTCCTGTCCGGCACCAGGTCGGGGTCGAAATCATGGCCTGCATGATGCAATATGTTGAGATGCAACATCACATCAAAATCACCCAACGATCCCACGTTGGCGAGATCGGCAGATCGATCGATGACATCCACGGAGGAATACTCTCCCACATCAGCCAGTATCTCGATGATATCGGCATGAGTCCTGTTCCTTTCACATGCCGTGATCTTCAATCCAGGAAGATCGGCTGCCAACGACAGCGTGAAAAATCCAGTGTTAGCACCCACATCTATCACAGTGGCCGCACCGGACGAGCGGACGAGTTCTTTGATCAGCGGATATCTTGTTCTGTCCCCGCGCCATTCTTCGTTCACATTGAACTGCATCCCTAAACGTGCAGCCAGTTCCGATGGCAAGGTTTGATACTGACCATGTTTACTGGTGATCGCGTAAAGGGCTTCCAGCGATCTTTTTTGGTCTTCCAAGTTCATTGTCGGGAGTTCTGCTCAACCCGCGCAAAGATCATCCATCAGACACGATATGGAGTCCTTTCGCATATAAACATCGTTCGGCAACGCCGCTAGCAACGCCATCAGCACCTCATGACGCGATGCATGGCGGGCCAGACCTTTTCCCGAACGAAGAGCTTGAACAACGCCTCCGGACCACAGGTATTTCCGGGAAGTTGGTTCAGGTAAGGGCAGCTCATATCCATGATCGTTCAGAAATGCTTCGAAGAGTCCCATGCCTGCGTCCAACGTGAGTTGGAGAGGTCCCCAACAGCGGGGGTTCGCTTCGATGGCAACGAACCGGTCCTCAGAAGTGCGCTTGATCTCCACCATCAACCATCCCGCGTATCCGGTAGAGGCCAGTGCATTCCCATACTTTGCTACCACTGTCGGATCAAAAGCTTTGGACGAGGAAGCAAGCACTATGGATTTTCCTCTTCCTTGTTGCAGGATGTTGCGTTGAACACCTGTGACAAATGCACCATTCCGTCCGACGTAATACAGAAGATACCAGCTTTCTCCTATAACGAATTCTTCAAAGTAGTAGTCGTCCATTCTATGCCTCCCCAACAACTCCCGGCGATCATGCTCAGATAATACAAGATGAGGATAGAGTATTTCACCAGTGGCGGTTAAGTTCACCCTCGGCTTCGCCACGAACGGTAGGGTTAGTGTCGCTGGGTCATCCTTCACGTACAGCGTTGGCGTATCGAGTCGGTTGGAAGCACAGAAATCACGGAATGTGGCCTTGTTCGTGAGCCGATGGTACAGGTCCTTCTGGCATAAGGAAAGTTCTATCCCATGCCTGCTGAGATCTTCTCGCAGATCAAGCAGGTGCAAGTTCAGGTATTCGGATGTTGGGCAAAGGACCCAGGGTCGATCGCCATATAGTGAGCGTGCCTCAGCTACGGCACCAACGATCTGTTCGAGTGCCACCTTCCCATGTGTCCTCCGGGATAAAAAATGTGGCGCATAGACGCTCCGATCGAGCAGATCGGTGTTGCGGCGGCCGATCAATGCAAAAGGAATGTGGTATCGTGAAAAACCACGACATAGCGCGAGTACAGCCCGGTCGTTCGATCCTGAGAACAGGATGAATCCGGGCTTGTTCCGATCCATTGCTCCGATCAGCGTAGAGATGCGTTGAATGAGTCGATCACGCGATCAACGTCTTCTTCGGACAATCCTGGGTACAATGGCAGACAAAGCATTCTCCTTGCCATGTTCTCACTGACCGGCATGGCCACATATGGCACATATGGCAGTTCATTCAAGGAAGGAAAGAAGTATCTGCGTGTGTTCACTCCCTTCTCCATCATCCGGGTAAGAACCTGTTCCCGTGTGGCGTGATCCTTGAGCATAACTGGATAATAGGAATAATTGTACCGCAGTGCCTCAGGAAGCACAGGTCTGTTAATATCCGATCCTACGAATGCTTCATCATATTGTTCAGTGATGGCTTTTCGCTGTTCCCGGATCTGATCAAGGTATGGTAATAACGACAACCCCATGGCGGCATGCAACTCGCTCATTTTCGCATTCATGCCAAGCATGTAGTGATCATCACCATAGTGACCGAAACTTCGCATGAGCCTGAGATCGCGTTCAAATGAGGTGTCCGTAAGGATCACCGCACCACCTTCCACCGTGTGGAACAGTTTGGTGGCATGAAAGCTCAGTATGCTCGCGTCTCCCCAGGACAAAATACTGCGTTGTTTGAATTGAACATCGAAGGCATGAGCCGCATCGTATATCACCTTAAGACCATGCTTCTTCGCGATCGCCTCTATGGATTCCACATCGCATGGTATGCCATAAACGTGCGTGGCGAGGATCGCTGTGGTATCTGGTGTTATCGCCGCTTCGATGAGTTCAGGGTCTATGCAGAGCGTATCCGGTCTGATATCAACGTAGACCGGCTCGCATCTTTCCCACAGGATCGCACTTGTTGTAGCTACATAACTATAAGGCGTGGTGATCACCTTTCCCTTTACTCCCAATGCCCTGAGCGCAAGTTGTAGGGCCAGCGTGCCGTTGGCAAAGAGCGAGAGATGCGGAACATCGAATCTGGCCCGAAGGATCTCCTCCAATTCACGATGGATCGGGCCATTGTTCGTCAATACATGTGACTTCCAGATCTTCTGGAGCTGAACAGTGAATTCCTCTATCGGCGGTACAAAGCTCTTTGTTACATAAATGGCCGGTTTCGATGCGTCTACAACTGAATGATCGCTGGTCGCATGATCCCAACCGGACAGGTCATCTTCCGTCGCGTTCATCGTATCCAGGCCATTTTAGGTCTGAGAACCCCCACCCATCGATTATACCATGTGCTCTTTCTTGATGGTTCCTGGATCTCAATGTGAATGGCATCGCTTATATGCAGCACCGAACGGCTCTTTCTCCAGAAACCCAATGTCACGCGATAACCACCGTCATTGAGTAGGTCGGCAGGGATCTGGCAGATGAGCTTGGCAGGTCCTCTTGGCCATATACTCCGCCTGCCAACAGATTCTTCCATATCAGTGACGAACGCGACCACATCAGCGGAAGTAAGTATGGCAAGTCTGATGTTCAGGTCCTCATCATCGATCGCTTGGTTCACGATCTCGATCTCGATCTGAATAGCATCAGAGATGAAGAATGCCCCATCATCCCTGCTGCTGATCGCCCTTACGCTCCTTACATAGAACTCGTCGGTCCCGGGTGCATTCCCTTCCTCCCAGACCTGCTCATGCGTACTGGGACTATAATTCTCCAGGTATTCCGAGATCACCTCGTCAGTGGGTCCATCGCGGCGTACCAGCCCTTTCTCCATCCACACGATGCGGGTGGAGAGTGCCCG
>JAEZAU010000223.1 GCA_023430325.1 Bacteroidota bacterium
CATTATAGTACCGAGAAGCGTAAGGTATCTGTTCATTTTCTTCGTGCCCGGATCGTGTGGGCCCAATAACGGGGTGCAAAATTACGCCAGGCCGGGGTCAATACCGGTCGTTGTTCAGCCAGACCGCTTTGCCTTTGGTCACCAACCTGCCATCTTCTGCAAGCGCTTCGATCGCGACCAGATAGTAACCCTTTTCACAATGGGCACCATCCCAAGGTTCATTCGTATCGGTACTGAACACCAGGCGATCGTTCTGGAGTGAATATACCCGGATGAACATGCGGGTGAAGCCGGTCATATCCACAGAGTACGTATCGTTTATGCCATCACCGTTCGGTGTGAACGTGTTCGGCAGATGCAGGTCTGGCAGATCGGTGTTGGTGGACGGCTCAGTGGTGCGATCCGTTTCGGCAGGGATCTCCGCCGGTGGTGGTGGGCCGGCCGGATCAGATGTACCAGAGACCAACGCATCGCGCTTCACGCTTTCCTCGATCTCCTGGATCATGTTCTCGACCACCGCTTTGCCTTCCGGCTCTCCGATAGGAAGCTGGTTTGTTCGCACCGATGAAGTAGTGGTCGCAACTGTTGCTGTTCCTACAGGAATTGAAGGTCCGGTCACGATCGAAGTTTTCCGCTCCGGCTTTGTAATGGTTACCGGAACGGCATCCTTCTTCACTTCGTTCACTTTCTTTTCTATCGGTGCAACGGTCTCCTCTTCTGCCACCGGTGCTTCTTCTTCAACGAATTCTTCGACCACGGCCGGAATTTCCGGTCCGATCGAAGGCGTTTGCTCAACTTGTTTTTCGATCGCAGGAGTAACCTGGGCGAGTTCTTCCTGGGCCGGAGTGCTTGCGAAATAGATGCCCGTGGCTACCACCAGTGCGCCCAGACCAGCAGCCGCCCAACCAATAATTCCACCGCCAGCGGAACCTACTATAGCCCCATGGCCGATCTGTGAACTGATCGCATTCCAGACGCTTGGGTCGACGTCCACTTCGTGGCCGTTGAACCTATCCTGGAATACCTCCTGTAAACCTTCGGCCCCGGCCATAGAACCGATCTTGGCCTGGATCACCTGCCATGCCGCTGGATCCACCGGCATCTCATGCCCGGCGAGCCTCTCCTGGAATATGTCGCGCAGATCAGGCCTCATGTACATGTCCGAACTGTGCCGCCGCCTCCTTTGGAAGAAGCTTCCTTAGATAAGCGCGAGCCTTCATGAATTGTGATTTGGAAGTATTCTCTGAAACGCCCAGCATCTCAGCGATCTCCTTATGGGCATATCCTTCCAGCACGAACAGGTTGAATACCGTTCTGTAACCGGTGGGCAATGCCTGAATGAGTTCCATGAGCTCATTGGCGCTCATGCCAGTAAGTACGGTCTCATCGCCCTGGTGCAGATGTTCGGCCTCGGTAAGGTCCAGGCTTTGATCGAACATCTTGTTGCGGCGGATGTGATCGAGGGCGGTGTTCACCATGGTACGCGCGATCCAGCCGCCCAGGGGACCATCACCACGGTAGTGGTCGATCTTCTGGAAGACCTTCACGAAACCATCCTGGAGCATGTCCTGGGCCTGGTCCCGGCTGTTGGCGTATCGCATGCAAATGCTCATCATCTTTCGCGAGAACCTCTGGTACAGGGACTTCTGGGCGACTGGATCACCCTTGATGCACCCTGCTACCAACTGCTCGTCCGTCATCGCGATCCGTATTGATGATGCGATCCCCAAAGAAAAGGTTGCCTGATCGTTCAGGAACGCTGCAAGTTACGGTATCACAGCCTTCCGGCAAGGTGCGAACGCATACCTTTGCAGGCCTTTTGGCAGCCTGTACGCCTTGTACGGCAGGTCCTTTCGCTCGATCCTCACATGGAACATATCCGCAACTTCTGCATCATCGCACATATCGACCACGGAAAAAGCACCCTTGCCGATCGGTTGTTGCACATGACGGGCACCATTGCGGATCGCGACATGCAAGCGCAGAACCTGGATGATATGGACCTGGAGCGTGAGCGCGGGATCACGATCAAGAGCAAGGCGATACAGATGGACTATGCCCTGAACGGGAAAAAGTACATCCTTAACTTGATCGATACGCCGGGCCATGTGGATTTCAGCTACGAAGTGAGCCGTAGTATTGCTGCGTGCGAAGGGGCGCTCCTGATCGTGGATGCCACGCAAGGCATTCAGGCCCAAACGATAAGCAACCTGTATCTCGCCCTGGAGCATGATCTGGAGATCATCCCCATCCTCAACAAGATGGATCTGCCCAGTGCCAATCCAGAGGAGGTGAAGGACCAGATCGTGGATCTTCTGGGTTGCCGCCGTGAAGAGATCCTGAGCGCCAGCGGAAAGACCGGCCTCGGGGTGGACAAGGTGCTCGAAGCCGTGGTGGAAAGGATCCCTGCACCAAAAGGCGATCCGAACGCTCCATTGCAAGCCTTGATCTTCGACAGTGTCTTCAATTCCTTTCGTGGGATCATCGCGTATTTCAGGGTGATGAACGGCACCATCCGCAAAGGCGACAAGGTGAAGTTCTTCAATACCGGTGTCATCTACAACGCCGACGAAGTGGGCATCCTGAAGATGGAGATCAGCCCTCGGCCCGAAGTGAAGGCCGGCGATGTCGGCTACATAATCAGCGGCATCAAGACCGCCAGCGAAGTGAAGGTGGGCGATACGATCACCCACAAGGATCGCCCGTGCGCGGAAGGGATCAAAGGCTTCGAGGACGTGAAGCCGATGGTATGGGCGGGGATCTTTCCGGTGGATACCGATGAGTATGAGGAGCTGCGCGATGCCATGGAGAAGCTTCAGCTGAACGACGCCAGCCTTACGTGGACTCCCGAAAGCAGCGCCGCGCTGGGGTTCGGTTTCCGTTGCGGCTTTCTTGGGCTGCTGCACATGGAGATCATCCAGGAGCGGCTGGAACGCGAGTTCAACATGACGGTGATCACCACTGTGCCGAACGTGGGTTACATCGTTACGAAGACCAACGGCGATGTGGTGGAAGTGCACAATCCGAGCGAATTGCCGGAGGTGATGCACATCGAGAAGATCGAGGAACCGTACATCAAGGCGCAGGTGATCACAAAGGCCGAATACACCGGGTCCATCATGACACTTTGCATCGAGAAGCGCGGCGTGCTCACCGGCCAGACCTACCTCACCACCGATCGCGTGGAATTGA
>JAEZAU010000021.1 GCA_023430325.1 Bacteroidota bacterium
CAAGCAGTTGGGATCTGGGCGATGGAACGATCATCAATGCAACGAACGTGATCCACACTTACACCGATCCGGGTTGGTATGATGTCACGCTTTCTATCACTTCTCCGGAAGGTTGCGTGAAGGATTCTTTGTTCGAGGATCTGATCCAGGTCTCGGCTGTCCCCACGGCTTCTTTCGTTGCCGATACATTGATCGGCTGTCCTGGATTGGAAGTGCAATTCACCAACAACTCCACGCCACCCACCGGTCTTACCTACAGTTGGGACCTCGGCGACGGAACAGAGCTTACCGACACCGATCCACTTCATACGTACACTTCCAGCGGCACGTACGATGTTCTGCTCACAGTGAGCACTCCCGAAGGTTGTGAGGATGATACGTTGATCACCGATCTGATCGAGATCCTTCCTGTTCCAGAGCCGGCCTTCAGCATTCAGCCCCCTGAAGGATGCATTCCGCTCACCGTGAATTTCGTGAACCAGACCACCGATGCCGCTTCGCAGATCAATGAGTGGGATCTTGGCAACGGAACGATCGTGTCTTCAACGAACGCGGTTGGAAATTATCCGATCGCAGGCGAGTACACGGTTTCGCTCACGGTGACCAATCCGATCGGTTGCAGCGCGACGATCACTTATGTTGATACCGTTGTGGCACATGGCCCGCCCACCGTTCTTTTCAGCGCACTTCCTGTTACTGGTTGCGCACCCTTAACGGTGGAATTCAGCAACGATACCGATCCAACGATGACGGGTTCCTGTCATTGGGAATTTGGCGATGGATCGACCTCGAATATCTGTGATCCGACACATATTTTCATGGACGCAGGAACCTATTCCGTTTCACTCGAGGTCACTTCACCGGCCGGATGCGTTGGTGACACCACGATCATAGATCTGATCAATGTACTTCCCGCACCGATCGCGGATCTAACGATGGGTCCGCAGCCGACCGATCTGTTCAACACCGAAATTGAATTCACCGACCTTTCCAGCAACGATGTGATCGCATGGGAATGGGAATTCGAGGACGGAACTCCATCATCGGCGAATACGCCTGATACTACTGTGATATTTCCGCCGATGGAATCGGGATCATATCCTGTTACATTGATCGTGACCAACCATCATGGCTGTATGGATACCACCACGGCCGTTGTACTGATCGACGGCGTATTCTCGCTATATGTGCCTAATACGTTCACACCCAATGGTGACGGGGTCAACGACGATCTTATTCCGATCATTCGTGATGCGGCTGATCGTGATTATGCCTTCCTTGTCTTCGATCGCTGGGGCGAGGTGATCTTTTCAAGCAGCGATCTTAGTGCGGGTTGGGATGGATCCGTTGCTGGCGAGGAACCGAAGACGGATGTCTATGTCTGGATGATCCGCGTTCGATCGGACGTGGACAACATGATGCGCGAATTCCGCGGGCACGTCACCGTTTTGAAATAGTTCTTCGTTAGGCATCCGGCCGATCGTCAGATACTATCGCGCTATTCGCATCAACCTTAACGATCAGCATCGTCCGGCGGATCGCCCGGCACAAATGGTGGCGAACTTGGCCGAACATCATGGAAGATCTGCGCTCCGCCTGCACTTTCGTTCTTACTGCAACACTCATCGGTTCGTCCATGCCGCTCTTCGGTCAGTTGACGGTGGACAATACGAACACACCAGTGGAATTGGTGGAACAGATCCTAGTGGGCCAGGGCATCGCGGTGAGCAATGTCACTTTCAATGGCGTTCCCGCTCCCGGCGTCAACGATCAGATCGGATCCTTCGACGGATCCGCTTCTGCATTGGGTTTGAATTCCGGCCTGGTCCTCGGAACCGGAAGAATTCCTTTCGTGACCGGTCCGAACAATGATCTGAGTTCAACGCTTTCGCCTGCGATATCGAACAACATCGCGGATACGGATCTGCTCCAGATCAGCAGCACAACGATCCTTCGGGACCAGGCGATCCTCGAATTCGATTTCGTACCGTTGGGAGATACGGTGAGCTTCCGTTTTGTGTTCGCGTCTGAAGAATATCCTGAATTCGTTTGCAGCCAGTGGAACGATGTGTTCGCCTTTTTCCTGAGCGGACCCGGGATCTCCGGTCCATTTTCCAACGGCGCAGTGAACCTTGCGCTCGTTCCGAACACCACCGTGCCGATCGCGATCAATACGGTGAACGCAGGATCTCCCGGTGTGCTTGGTGGAGGCGCTTACGTATGTGCTGCATCCGATCCGAACTGGCAGAACAATTCGATCTATTACGTTGACAATACAGGTGGATCGACGCTGCAGCTCGATGCGTTCACCGTACCCATGATCGCTGGATCAAGCGTTCAATGCGGACAGACCTATCACTTGAAGATCGCGATCGCAGATGCCGGTGATTCCAGTGTGGATTCCGCGGTTTTCCTTGAAGGCGGAAGTTTTTCATCCACCGGGGGGATCACCATGTCGATCGTTACGCCACAGAACGATGGAACATTGACCGAGGGTTGTGGTGAAGCGATCCTTACGCTCGTGCGTGACAATGCGGCCAGCGATCTTGCCGTCGCATTGAACATCACTGGAAGTGCAGGATCCGGCGATATCTCGGCATTGCCCGACACTGTGGTATTTCCGGCCGGTGAACTTACGATCGATGTCCCTTTTTCAGCATTGGAGGATGCAACAGAGGAAATAGCGGAGAGCCTTTCGATCGAAGCGACCCTCGCCAACAATTGCCGGGGTTCCTCGCCGGTCACGCTATCGATCACCTTGCTGGACCATCAGCCGATACAGATCGTAGTGCCGGTACCCGATCTGGGTTGTAATACGGAATGGGCGGAATTGAATGCAGAAGTGACCGGTGGACTTGGCGATCACGCCTTCCTATGGAGCACCGGTGATACGATGGCGTCGATCGTTGTTCCGGGACTCACCAACGGAACCTATTCGCTCACCGTGACCGATGAATGTCCGCGATCGGCGAGCATTTCCATGTACGTTGACTCTGGATGTGAACTGGAGATCCCGAACGTCTTCACGCCGAACAACGATGGGTACAATGATGCCTTTGTGATCAATGGGATCATGAACATCAAACACACCCTGCGGATCTATAACCGGTGGGGCCAGGTGTTGCTGGAGACCGATAATTACCGGAACAATTGGCGCGGCAGCGATCTATCCGATGGCACGTACTTCTATGAGTTGTACACTCCGGAAGATGGCCGGTATTACACCGGATCGCTCACGCTACTCGACGGGAATTGATGCATCCATCGTTTCCGGGAAGTAGCATGTCTCTCTGCTGTTCACTCCACGTGCAACAGTTGGCCCCATCCGATCGGGATGGAGGTTGAACAACCCGGTAGTTTCATCACCGCGCTTCATGGCGCAAAATGAATTCCCTCCTGATCCACACCAACCAAACCCATGATCATGTCCGATACACGAAGTAGGAATACGCTCCCTTTGCTGAAAAGGCCCGGACCGATCGGCCTGATCGGCGCACTGATGTTCAGCGGAATGCTCCATGCACAGACCGTGGATATCTATTCATTCTCCGCAACCACCGGCGCAACATTGGATCCCATGTCCGGATCGGCCGTTCTGATCGGACCGAACCAGGATGATGCTGCATCGGCGGTGACGAACATCGGTTTCACGTTCAATTTCGAAGGAACGGATTACACCGAATTCTCGGTGAATTCCAACGGTGGAATGCGGTTGGGAGGAAGCGCGATCACTGCATTCAACATCGACAACATCAATGATGCGAACAACAACCCGAAGATCGCGCCATTCGTTGCGGACGGATCCACGAGTACTGGGAACGTTTCGACCGTGCTGACCGGTTCTGCGCCGGATCGGATCCGGGTGATCCAATGGAATACCGGAGTGGATTACAATGCAGCAAGCGCAAATGTGCTATTCCAGGTATGGCTTTACGAAACGACGAACGTGATCGAATATCGCTACGGCGCTGGCGCTCCCACAGGATCCAATGGGTTCTGGTGGACGGGTATCGCTGGCGCTGCCGGCACCAATTACATCAATGTACGCCCAGGGTTCGTTGGTAGCACTACGGATGTGACCCGGTTGCAGGCATACCCCGGAGCAGGAACGGTCTTCACCTTCTCTCCACCGGCTCCCTGTACACCGCCTCCAGCACCTGGTAATACGATCGCTAGTGTTACTTCTGGTTGCCCGGGCATGACCACCTCCTTGAGCCTGCAGAACAACACGCCCGGTTCCGGTGTAAGCTACCAGTGGGAAAGCAGCCCCGATGGCAACTCCTGGTCACCGATCGGTGGAGCCACGAGCGCGACCTACACCACAGGCGCGATCAACACGACCACCTGGTACCGGAACGCAGTGACCTGCAGCACGGGCCCAAGTACGGTAACGAGCGACCCCGTACAGATCACGATCTCATCGCCGCCTGCTACATATTACACCTACACCGGAACACAGTTCACTGAGAATTTCGCAAGCTGGGGGAACCGATGCAGCACTGCGGATGTACCGTCATTGGCCAGTAACCATTGGGTGAATACACCTGCGTTCGGTGCCGGTTCTTGGAGGCAGAGCAACACCACCGTGCTCGCATCAGGATGGAACAATATCAGCGGTGGCTTCACTTCAACAACGATTGCCGCCAACCCGAATTCAGTACCGATCAGTTATCCATCGGCACGCTTCCATAGCCGCCAGGGATCATCCGTCATCGGCACGTTGGATTTCCATGTCGACATGTCGGCTGCGACCGGTTCCGAACTATTGCGCTTCGAATACATCAACTCGGCAGGAAGCGGAAATCTTGCGGTACTTGTTTCCACCGATGGTGGTGCCAACTTCACACAACTTGGATCGACGTTGCTCACCACTTCCATCAATACATGGGCAACACAACAGTTCACGATCGGATCCACCTCGGCCACAACAGTGATCCGTCTCCGTGGCACAGCTGCTCCATCAGCCGCAGGCAATGATATTGGAGTGGACAATTTCCGCATCATTCCAGCCGCGACCTGCCCTGCACCAACGAACGCAGCCGCAGCGGTCACAGCGCCGGGATCGGTGGATATCACTTGGTCCTGCGCATCATGCACTGGAAATTTCCTGGTGGAATATGGTCCTACCGGATTCACATTGGGAACCGGAACCGTTGCTGGACCATTCGCCACCAGTCCTGGCTCCATTACCGGTCTTGCCAATGGCAGCTACCAGGCCTATGTACGCCAGGATTGTGGTGCAGGAGGCATCAGTTCAAATGTTGGTCCTCTTGCGTTCCATATCGTACCAGGAGACTTCTGTGCCTCTGCGATCAACTTCGCTGGCTCGAATCCAACAGATACACCTGTTTCTCCATCTGCGACCACTGCCAACGCACAGAATACATACAGTTCCAGTACGTGCAATGCGAACATGCCTGGTCCTGATGTGCTGCTCTACCACGATGTGGCTGTTGGAGCAACATTGAGCTTCACTGTGCAGAACATTGGCGGTGCAACCATGGTATTGGCCTACGGCGATAACTGCCCGGGCGATGTCCACCTTGCATGTGGAGCGAGCTACTTCACCACAGGACCGATCGCGAACGCTGAAGGGCAGGTCACCTGGACGAACAACACCTGCGAAACGCAACGCGTTTATCTGCAAGTGGAAGGTGCGGGCGCGGGAGGGCCGGTGTATATCTGGAACTACTCCTATGTTACCGGCGGTGCATCATGCACTGTGGTCGATGGGGTCACTGCGACCATCACCGGCCCGAACTCTGCTGATGTCAGCTGGAATGCAACGTGCAGTGGTGATGTGATCGTTGAATACGGGCCTGCCGGCTTTACACCCGGGACCGGGGCAACCGCAGGTAGTGGTACTGCGATCCCGGTCTCTGGTACTTCAACATCGCTATCTGGACTTACACCTGGCCAGACCTATGATGTTTACGTGCGGCAGGACTGTAGTGGTGACTTTAGTGCCAACAGTACTGTCACCACTTTCACTTTAACGCTCGGCGAGAACTGCGCAACGGCGATCGATCTTGCCAATGAAAGCGCTCCGTTGATCGCAAGTACGAATGGTGCCATCAACGATGTTGCGGCACTTGGTTGCGGAGCCGCTGTCGGCGGAGATCTGGTCTATTTCATCGCAGTTCCAGATGGTGCCACGATCAACTTCGAAGCGATACACGATTACAATGCCATTGTGGAAGTTTCTTTCGGAAGCAGTTGCCCCGGTACGATACTTACATGCGTACCTGGACTTGATCAGTATAGCTGGACCAACACAACTGGCGGAACGCAGAATGTGTACTGGTTGCAGGATGGCACCGCTTCCGGTGATTTCCTTCTGAATTGGGACCTTCAGGACCCATGCTCTATCGATAATGACGGTGATGGCGTAGCCGATTGCTTCGATGATTGCCCGAACACTGTCGGCCAGACCGGATCGGTATGCGATGCAAACCCGGATCCGAACCAGGTCTCTCTGGGTGAGTTGGACGGAAGTTGCAATTGCATTCCGGTATCATGCACACAGGATATAACGCTGGAATTTCAGACCGACGCCAATGGTGACCAGACAAGCTGGGAGATCACGCCTTTCGACAGTGAAGTGGTGTTGTGCAGTGGAGGCAACTTCCCGAACAATGCGGTGATCACCAACAACTGCTGCCTGCCCGAAGGCTGCTTCAAGCTTCGCGTGATGGACAGCGCCGGCGATGGGATCACCAACGGTGGCTATATACTCCGCACAAGCACCAACGAACGCATCATCGACAACCGCGGAAACTTCTCGACAGGCAGCGAAAGTTCGATCGTGAACAATGGCAATTTCTGCCTGCCGATCGGCGCCGACCGCCCGATCTACACCAGTTGCGATAAATTGGATTGGCTCAACAACCAGTTCCTGGTGGCCTCGGC
>JAEZAU010000028.1 GCA_023430325.1 Bacteroidota bacterium
GGGCTGTGGTAGCTTGTGATCTTTCCCGGGTTCGGACGGAAACCATTGAAAGGATCCTCGGCATTGATCCTGCACTGGATCGAATGGCGGGTCGGCTCGTAGTTCAAGCCGCTGATCGGGATGCCGGCCGCGATCTTGATCTGTTCGCGGATCAGGTCATAGTCGATCACCTCTTCGGTGATCGTGTGCTCCACCTGTATCCGGGTGTTCATCTCCATGAAGTAGAAATTCCGGTCCTTGTCCACCAGGAATTCCACCGTTCCCACGCCTTCGTAATTCACGCTGGCCGCAGCCTTGATCGCCGCTTCGCCCATCTTCTTGCGAAGTGACTTTGTCATGAAAGGACTTGGTGTCTCTTCCACAAGCTTCTGGTGGCGCCGCTGGATGGAGCAATCGCGTTCGCTCATGTGGCAGAACGTGCCGTATTGATCACCCGCGATCTGTATCTCGATGTGACGCGGCTCAAGGATGTACTTCTCCATGTACATGCCCGGGTTGCCGAACGCCGCTCCCGCTTCCTGGCTGGCCTTTTCAAAGGCTTCCTCGAATTCCTTTTCGTTCCAGACCAGGCGCATGCCTTTTCCACCGCCGCCCGCCGTTGCTTTGAGGATCACCGGATAGCCGATCTCCTTTGCCGCGGCTTTGGCTGCTTTGATGTCCTCGATCAAGCCTTCACTACCGGGAACCACGGGAACACCTGCGGCGATCATCGTCGCTTTAGCCGTTGCCTTGTCGCCCATGGCCTCGATCTGTTCGGGCAGGGCACCGATGAACTTGATGTTGTGCTGCTGACAGAGCTTGCTGAACTTGGCGTTCTCGCTGAGGAAGCCATAGCCGGGGTGGATCGCATCGGCATTGGTGATCTCCGCAGCAGCGATGATCCGCGGCATGTTCAGGTAACTCTCACGGCTCACCGGAGGGCCTATGCAGACAGCCTCATCAGCGAAGCGTACATGCAGGCTTTCCTTGTCGGCGGTGCTGTATACGGCCACCGTCTTGATGCCCATTTCGCGGCAGGTTCGGATCACCCGCAACGCGATCTCACCACGATTGGCGATCAGGATCTTCTTGAACATGAGGATCGCCGTTTATGAAGGATCCACCAGGAACAATGGCTGATCGTACTCCACTGGCTTAGCATCGTCCACGAGCACCTTCACGATCTTGCCGCTCACTTCGCTCTCTATCTCATTGAAGAGCTTCATCGCTTCAATGATGCAGAGCGTCTTACCTGGTTTTATTTCATCACCCACGTTGATGAATACCGGCTTCCCGGGACCGGCTGCGCGATAGAACGTGCCGATCATCGGGGATTTGATGGTGATGTACTTACTGTCATTGCCGGCCGCTGGAGCTGGAGCGGCTGCAGGGGTCGGCGCGGGAGCAGGAGCTTGTGCCTGCACCGCCTGTTGCATCGGCACTTGCATCTGCGGCATCATGGGCTGGGCGATCACCTGTACGGGCTGTTCCTTTTTACCAGCCGGTGTCTTGATGGTGATCTTGAAATCCTTCTGTTCGATCTCCACCTCGCTCACGCCGCTCTTGGCTACGAACTTGATGAGTTCCTGGATCTGCGCTAGGTTCATTGGTCAGCTGTTCGGGTACCCGTAAGGCCGGACGAAGATAGGTGCCGGACCTTTTGATGGAATTTCCGGAATATGTCTGTTCAAATTGACTGTGGATCGAAGAATTCTGGTCAGGAGCCATAAGCCCACTTCAGCCAGATGGAGCCCCAGGTGAAGCCACCTCCAAATGCGGAAATGATCAGGTTGTCGCCTTTCTTCAACCTTGGTTCCCATTCCCAAATGCAAAGCGGTATGGTGCCAGAGGTGGTGTTGCCGTACTTTTCGATGTTCACCATCACCTTGCTGTCATCAAGTCCCATACGGCTGGCAGTGGCGTCGATGATGCGCTTGTTGGCCTGATGCGGAACGAGCCAGGTCACATCATCCGCCTTCAATCCATTGCGCTCCATGATCTCTGCGCTCACATCGGCCATGTTGGTCACCGCGAATTTGAAAACCGCTTTGCCTTCCTGGTACACGTAATGATCACCGGCATCCACCGTACGAAAGGAGGCTGGCCTTCTCGATCCGCCCGCCTTCTGGTGCAGATACTGGCAGCCGGAACCATCGCTGCGCAAAATGGAATCCAACACGCCGACTCCTTCGTTGTTCGGCTCCAGCAGCACTGCGCCGCAGCCATCGCCGAAGATGATGCAGGTGGTGCGATCGGTATAATCGATGATGGAACTCATCTTGTCACCGCCCACAACCACCACTTTCTTGTGCTTGCCGGCCTCTATGAACTGGGCTCCCGTGACAAGGCCATAAATGAAACCCGAGCACGCGGCGCCCAGGTCAAAACCCCAGGCGTTCTTCGCGCCGATGATATCGCAAACGATGTTCGCCGTGGCCGGAAAGACATGGTCCGGGGTCACGGTGCAGACGATCATCAGATCGATCTCTTCCGGACCGATCCCCCGTTTTTTCAGCAGCCCGTTCACTGCTTCCACCGCAAGTGTGCTCAGACCTTTGTCCTTGCCACGAAGGATGCGGCGTTCCTTGATGCCGGTGCGTTCGGTGATCCAGGCGTCGCTGGTCTCCACCATGCTCTCCAGCACATGGTTGGTAAGTCTGAATTCCGGTACAGCGCCATTTACGGCAGTTATGGCGGCTGTGGTGCGCTGGGTCATCGGAGTGCTTCGGCGATGCGTTCGTTGAGCTTGCTGTTCACCACATCGCGGGTGAAAAGTATCATGTTCTTGATGGTCATGGCATTGCTGATCCCGTGACCTATGATCACGTTGCCGTTCACGCCAAGCACCGGCAGCCCGCCATAATTCTCATAATCGAACCGATCGAAGAATGGATCTTTGGTCACACCGTGCTTCTTCATCACTTCATGGAAGGCTTCCACGGCCTTTAGAACCACATTGCCGGTGAAGCCATCTGTGACGAACACATCAGCTTTACCGTTGAAGAGATCGCGCCCCTCCACATTGCCTACGAACTTGTACTTGTCCTGTTCCTTCATAAGGCCATAAGTGGCCTGGCGGAGGATATCGCCTTTCTTTTCCTCTTCGCCGATGTTCAGGAGACCCACCCTGGGCTCATCGATGCGGAACACGTGCTTGGCGAACATGGCACCGAGCAACCCGAATTGCTCGAGCACGTCGGGTTTACAGTCGGCGTTCGCACCAACATCCAGCAATACGCCGTAGCGGCCATCTTCCTTGGGAACAATGCTTGGTATGCAGGGGCGGATGACACCTGGTATCGGCTTTACGCTGAAGACACTACCGACCAGCATGGCCCCGGTGTTGCCGTTGCTAGCGAACGCATCGATCTTTCCTTCCTTCATCAGGTGGAAACCGATGCTGATGCTGCTGTGAGGCTTGCTTTGGAGCGCTTTGGTGGGGTGGTCGCTCATGGTGATATCATCCCTGCTGGGGACGATATCGAACTGCGCGGGATCTGCGCCCTCTCCTTTCAGGGTGTGATGAATGCTGTCGGGATCACCGATCAGCACAACGCGAACATCTGCTGGAAGTTCGCGCGCAGCAAGCACCGCGCCCAGCGTGGGTACGCCAGGGCCGTGATCGCTGCCCATGATATCCAATCCTATCCTCATGTACGGGATCGGGCTGGCTGGATCAGCAATGCTTATTCAGATGCTTCGGTGCCTGAAACGAGGAGCTTCCCGTTGTAGTAGAGATCTTCCCCTACTTTATAGGCCCTGTGGCGCATATGCATTTCGCCGCTGTTCGGGTCCTTTGTGAGGGTGGGCACACCGGCCTTCTGGTGCGTACGGCGCTTGGCGGTACGGGTCTTCGAATGGCGACGTTTGGGATTTGGCATGGTAGTAAAGGCCTTACGGCCGCTTGTTCTTCAGTTCCTTAAGGGCGTCCCAACGAGGGTCGGGAGCATGCTCATGTTCTGCGGAATGTTCATTCAGCACCTTCATTACTTCCGGATCACACTCGTTCACCGGATGCACAGGGCGAATGGGTAGCGAAAGCCTCAGGCATTCGTAAATGTAGTGTGTCAGGTTGATGCTCTGGGCACTCGGATCGAGGACCACCAATTCCAGGTCATCGCTCTGCTCTTCATGCGCGAGCCGGAAGATCTGGCGCTGATCACAATGCACCGGGAAAGACAATGGGTCATTGCAACGGGCACAACGCAGCTCCACCTTTCCATCTTCCTGGATGTTGACCACCAAAAGGTTGGGGTTCTTCTCCAGGGTGATGTAGACCGCCACATGACCACCTTCGATCAGGTCATCTCCTACGGCCGTGAAAAAGTCCTTGTCAAGCTCGAAATGGAATTCGTGCTGACCGTCCTTCAGACCGGTGAAGTTGATCGTATGCTCCCTGAGAGGTTCCACAGCGTTTGCCGATATGCCTGTTGACCAATGGGTATGGCAGGCCAAAGGAGCGCAAAGGTAGTATTTTCCAGCGTACTTATGGACCGGAGCGCTTCAAGCCTCCTTCTTTTCCTTTTCGCGTTTTTGGGGCTGAAGCGGGTTCGCGTTGATCTGACGATAACGGTCGCGGTTGCGGCGGATATCGCACGCCAGCCATACGGCAGCACGGAACGAACCTTCGTCGGCCACCCCACGGCCGGCTATATCCAGGCCGGTGCCATGGTCTGGGCTGGTTCGCACTACAGGCAGCCCTGCGGTGAAGTTGACACCATGGCCAAAGTTGAGCGCCTTGAAGGGGGCGAGACCCTGATCATGATACATCGCCAGGACCCCATCAAATCCTTTGAACCCCCCGCTTCCGAAGAAGCCATCGGCGGCATAAGGGCCGAAAGCCTGTATACCTTCCTCATTGAGTCTGCGTACCGCTGGCGCTATACGCTCGCGATCCTCATTGCCCAAAGTCCCGTTATCTCCCGCATGCGGATTGAGGCCAAGGACAGCGATCCGCGGTGTGGCAATGGCCAGATCGCGCTGAAGGCTGTGATGCATAAGGCGCGCCTTGGAGATGATCTTCTCGGTGGTTATTGCTGCGGGTACATCCTTCAATGGAACATGGCCCGTGACCGTGCCTACTCGCAGGCCATCACCGATCAGGAGCATGAGCACTTCATTGTCGCTGCCGGCCATGTGTTGAAGGAATTCCGTATGACCCGGGAACGCGAAGCCTGCCTGCTGCATGCTGTTCTTGTCTATCGGCGCGGTCACCAGCACATCCACTTTTCCGTTGGCCAGATCACCTGCGGCGGCTTCGAGGCTTTGGATGGAATATTTTGCCAGTTGTCCTGAAGGTCTTCCCAGCTCGATCGTGAGATCCTCATCCCAGAGGTTGACCAGGTTCAGCTTACGCGGAACTGCATCGCGCGCATCGGCCACCCGGTTGAACTGGACTTCTTCAAGCCCCAGGGTCTTGCGGTGATGGCTCATCACCTTCGCCGAGCAATACAGGATGGGGGTTACGTCCTGCAGGATACGGTTATCCTCGAAGCACTTCAAAACCACCTCAAGGCCGATACCTTGAAGGTCACCACAACTGATCGCTACCCGCGTCGGGTTCTTTTCCATGGACATCTGCCTTCAACTTAGCTGTTCGCGCGGCGCTTCATGTATTCATAGAGCAATCTCACCCCCACTCCTGTGCCACCCTTGGTGCGATAACCATCGCGCTTGGTCAGGAAGGCCGGTCCGGCGATATCGAGATGAATGAAGGGGCGGGTGGTGAAATGGGCCAGGAATTTACCTGCCGTGATGGCCCCGGCCAGGTCGCTGCCGAGGTTCTTTATATCGGCCACATCACTTTTGATCTCCTCGCCATATTCGTCCCAGAAAGGGAAGCGGACCACGCGTTCGTGGGTATGATCGCCCGCCAGTTGCAATTCAATGAACCTATCATCAGGGACCGTTCCCATCCCCACAGTGGCGTAATTACCGATGGCCCGCTGGGCAGCACCGGTGAGCGTGGCAATGGTGATCACCTCCTCGGCTTCGAACCTTTCGCCGAAGCTCAATGCATCTGCCAGTATCAAGCGGCCTTCAGCATCGGTGTTCATCACCTCCACGGTGGTGCCGTTATGCATGCGTAGTACATCGCCCGGTACATAAGCATTGCCACCGGGGCGGTTATCGGTGGCCGGTATGAGGCCCACCACATGGATCGGTAGCTCACGCCTGGCGACCGCAGCAATGGCACATGCAACGGCGGCCGCACCGGCCATGTCGCACTTCATCTGGTCCATGCTGTTCGGCGTGGGTTTCAAACTCAACCCTCCGGTATCATACACCACGCCTTTTCCCACCAGCAGAAGCGGCCTTTTGTTCTTTGCGTTGGCCGGTTTCCATTCCAGGATGTTGAACGTGGGCTCATCCACACTGCCTTTATTCACAGCCAGCAGGCCGCCCATGTTCAGTGCTTCGATCTTCGAACGGTCCATTACCTGCACCTTGAAACCCGAAGTGCGGCTCAGGTTCTTTATCTCGGAGCTGAGTTGTTGTGCGGTAAGAAAGGAATGGGGCTCGTTCACCAGGTCCCGGGCGATCCATGTTAGCTCACAGAGGTCCACCAATTCTTCCAAGGCCTTGGCCGAAACTTCTTTTGAGATCAGGTTCAGTTTATCGAACGTGGGATCGCCTTTGCGATCGGAGAGGTATTTCCGGAAGGAATAACTGCCCAGCGCAATGCCTTCTGTGATCGCCAAAATAGCGTCATTGTCGTCATTCAAGCTGAGCAGTTGGGCTTCAGTGCGTTTGGCCTCGTTCAACCGGTTCGCCATTCTATCCCCTGCGCGGCGTGCCCTTTCCAAGAGGAGAGCTCGGGGAAGGTCTTTTTTCACCAGATGCACCATCACCAGTCTTCCCGAAATGTCACAAGTGGCCATGTCGGCATTGGCCAATTGCTCGATCAGGTACTGGCGGTCATTGCGTTCCAGCTCCAATTCACGCAAGCGATCGGTGTCTTCCAGGATCACCAGTGTGTCCCGCGCTGCAGAAGGTCTTGAGGTCTTGTTGATCGTGATCATCGGTGGCGAGCCAAAGATAACCGGCGCGCTCCCTGTGGAATAAAAGCAGGCCCGGTACGTTGGAAGCGATGAACGGTATGTCAGAACACGCTGCCTGTGTGCGATCTTTGTATGGTATGACCTTTCTGCGCACGCTGTTCTCTCTCCTTTCGATCGCCATTGTGTTGATGGCCGGGGCGACACATAACCGCGCTGGAGAGATCCTGGTGTGCCACCTTGGTGGGAACATGGTGCAGGCGACCATCATCACACATACCGATACGGATTCACCTGTAGATCGTCCCGAACTTGAACTTCACTGGGGTGATGGCAGTTCATCAATGATCGACAGGTCCTACTTCGAAGCGCTTCCCGGATATTCCAACGTTAGAAAGAACGTCTATGTGGGAACGCACACTTATGCAGGTCCTTTCACCTACACGCTCTGGTTCCACGATCCGAACCGGAATCCTGGTGTGAACAACGTACCGAACTCGGTGAACCAGGTTTTCGCTGTACAGTCCATGATCGCGTTGAGCTCCACGGCCGGGAACAATTGTTCCGTGCAATTCGCCAATTCACCGATACAGAACGCATGCCTCAACCAGGTCTGGGTCCATAATCCGGCGGCATATGATACCGATGGCGACAGCCTCGGCTATGAGGCGGTGGTCTGCTTGGGCTTGAACGCACAACCGCTCAATGACTACATATTCCCGGGCCCCAATTATTCGATCGACCCGATCGATGGGACGATCGTTTGGAATTCGCCGGGAGTAACAGGTGAATACAATATCGCATTCAAGGTGACCGAGTGGCGGCGCAATGTGTGGGGTGTCATGGAGGTGGTCGGCTTTGTGATCCGTGACATGCAGATCACGGTGGTGGCATGCGATAACCAACCGCCCGTGGTCCAGGATCTCGTAGATACCTGTGTTGTGGCGGGGACGCTATTGAGTTTCAATGTGCCGGCCAGTGATCCCAATACAGGTCAGAGCGTAACGTTGAATGCGCTTGGGCAACCGTTCCTGCTCTCCAATTTCCCCGCCTCCTTCATACCTCCTTCAGCGGGCAATCCGGTGAACGGAATTTTCAGTTGGAACACGGCGTGTGCGCATGTGCGAACGCAACCCTATCAGGTCGTGTTCACCGCTATCGATAATGGCGCGAACACCGGTGGCGAGGTCAACCTGCAGGACTACGAGACCATGACGATCCGGATAGTTGCACCTGCGCCGGAAGATCCTGCGGCGCAGGCCAACGGCCCGCAGATCGAACTTTCGTGGCAGCAGAGCATTTGCAGCAACGCCACGGGCTACCGCATCTACCGGCGTGTCGGTACTTACGGTTTCGAGCCCGATCATTGTGAAACGGGTGTGCCGGCCTATACGGGATACATGTTCCTGGCGTCGGTAAGTGGAGTGAACAACACCACGCACATCGATCAGCAGGACCTGATCTTCGGGCAGCAGTACTGTTACATGGTCACGGCCGTCTTCGCCGATGGCGCAGAGAGCTATGCGAGTGAAGAGTTCTGTGCGCTGCTCAACAAGCAGGTGCCGATCATGACCAACGTGAGCGTGGGAGAGACCGATCCTGTGAACGGGATCGACACGGTACGCTGGACCAATGCCTTCGATCTGGACACGGCCACACGTCCGGGTCCGTACAAGTTCCTGCTCTATCGGGGTACTGGCTTCAACGAGGCGAACGAATTGATCTGGGAGAGCGGCCTTCATGACTTCATCGATCACCCCGACACTTCGTTCATCGACACCAGCATCGATACGGAGAATACTGCGCATGTGTACCGCGTGGTGTTGCTGGGCGCCGGGGGTAATGACACGATCGGATCGGCCAACGAAGCATCCTCGGTATTCATCAGTGCCGATCCCAACGATGAGCAGATCACCATCAGCTGGCAGCACAATGTGCCGTGGACGAACTACCAGTACGAGATCTATCGCGAAACAGCTCCCGATATCTGGGAGCTGATCGGCACGAGCACTACGCAGAACTTCGTGGATACCGGCCTGATCAATGGCGAGGAATACTGCTATTACGTGAAGAGCCTGGGTGAATATGGTGACACCACGATCGTATCACCGCTGATCAACTTCAGCCAGGAGGTCTGCGGCATTCCGGTGGATCTTACCCCGCCATGTCCGCCGGTGGTGGCCTTGGACAACGATTGTGAACTGCCGCTCAACACGCTGAGTTGGGCGAACACCGATCTGGCCTGCCCGGATACTGATGACACCTTCGGCTACAACATCTACTTCACCGACTCATTGGGCGGTGCCATGGCCTTGATCGGATCGATCACTGCGGAAGGCGACACGCTGTTCTTCACACATACTGATGGCCAGAGCGTGGCTGGATGTTATGCGGTGACCGCCGTGGATCAACTGGGCAACGAAAGCGAGCGGAGCAATACGGTATGCGGCGACAACTGTCCGGTGTACGAACTGCCCAACATCTTCACCCCGAACGGGGACAACAGCAACGATCTTTTCGGTCCGTTCCCGTACCGCGGCGTGAAGGAGATCCAGCTGGAGATCTTCAACCGCTGGGGCCATCTGGTGTTCGAGAGCACCGATCCGGACATCGAGTGGAGGGGCACGTACCGCGAGACGAACGAACCGCTCCCTGATGGGGTGTACTACTACGTGTGCACGGTGCTGCAACAGCGACTGATCGGTGTGGAGCCGGTGGTGTTGAAGGGTTATGTACACATCGTGGGTGGCGGAGCGCCGAAGCAGATCGACTGATCATGTTCACGGGAATCATTGAAGAAGTCGGGGAAGTGATCGGGGTCGTTCGCGAGGGAAGCAATCACCATCTATGGATCAGAAGTGCGATCAGCGGATCGTTGAAGGTCGATCAGAGTGTTTCGCATAACGGCGTCTGCCTCACCGTGGTGGAATTGAAGGATGGATCCCATCGCGTAACGGCTGTGCAGGAAACACTCCAACGTTCGTCGATCGGTGAACTGCAAAAAGGTTCGCTGGTAAACCTCGAACGCTGTCTTCGAATTGGTGATCGGCTCGATGGTCACATGGTGCAGGGTCATGTGGATACCACGACGATCTGCACCGGTATACGCGACTTGAACGGAAGCTGGGGATTCACCTTCCGGATGCCACAACAGAAGGAATTGCTGGTCGAAAAAGGAAGCATCTGCATCAACGGTGTAAGCCTTACGATCGCCTCTTTGGACGATGCCGCGTTCAGCGCGGCGATCATTCCCTACACCTTCGAGAACACCACTTTCAGGACGATGCGCGTTGGAGAAAAGGTGAACCTTGAATTCGACGTGCTCGGAAAGTATGTGGCCCGCATGATGGGCTTGGGGAAGATCAGCGCTTGATGAATTTCGATCGGCTTGCGAATTGTTCCGATCGAAGCTCGAGGAGGTAAGTACCTGCCGAAAGGGACGCGACATCGATCGAGGTCGTCGATCCCCTTGCTGAGATATTTCTTTCCAGCACCGTTCTTCCGCTCGGATCAAAGATCAGAAGCTTCACCTCCTCATCTTGTTCCCGACCGAAATGCATGTTCAATTGCGCATCCACCGGATTCGGATGGATCGAAAAGAACTCCTGTTCGTTCAGCGCAGGCACGCTCAACACCAGGTTCTGTCCACTGATAAGCCATAGGTCCGGATCGAATTCCGCCAGCGTGGCGGTAAATGGAAGCATCACGGAGAACGTCTCTCCATTGAACGTGTTGTCGAAGACCACGATGGTATCCTCGGTGGCATTGGAGAACCTGATCGGAACAGGTAGTTCGAAGAATTCCACGGAAGAATGCGATGGTGTCTGTGCGATCGAAAGATCCACCTCACCAGTTATCGCTTGGGACCATTGCACGGTGTACATCGGATGGCCTTCGCCGTAGATCCAATCCTCAAAGAAATAGCCGAGGTCCATGCCGCTCACGCTTTCCATGTGTGCCTGCAGATGGGCCGTGCGGGCCGATCCGAAGCTCAGTGCCGGATCGTTCAAATAATTCCTGCAACCCTGGAAGAAAGCTTCATCTCCGATGATCCACCGCAGCATGTGCAGCACGAAGGCGCCTTTGCGATAGGTGAGCCTTGCACTGAACAGCCGTGAAATGTCGTTTGTGTCCGGAACAAAAACGCTTCCATCCGGCAGGCTTACGATATCGGCGATCTGGGCGGCCTTCCATCCGTGCCAGTATTGCGGCCCGAGAAAGTCATAACACAAGCCTTGCAGATAGCTCGCGAAACCTTCGTTCAGCCAGAGGTCCTGCCAGCTGCCACAGGTCACTTTGTCGCCGAACCATTGATGGGCCAGTTCGTGCGCAGCAAGCTCATAGCTCACCCCGCCCATGAACGAGATGGTCTGGTGCTCCATTCCGCCACCCCAGCCGAATTGCGCGTGACCATACTTTTCATCGGCGAACGGATAAGTGCCGAAGAGGTCGCTGAACAATGGCATCTGCACCTGAACATCGTTCGCCATGAGAAGCATTTCATATGTGTACTCCGGATAGGACCAGGTCTCCATCGGTACGGTGACATCCGTCAACTCGATCTGGTCATACGTTACTTGATAATTGGTGACGGCAAAGGCGATGAGATAGAACGCGATCGGATAGCGATGCCGCCATTTGAATGTGATCTCACCGGAACTGCTCTCTTCCGAAAGTAGAATGCCGTTGCTCACCGCGCGATAGATCTCAGGGGTGGTGATCTCGATGACGACGCTATCGGCCTTGTCGTTCAGATCTTGCTTGCACGGCCACCAATCCTTTGCTCCGTAAGGTTCACTCAGCGTCCAGATGATCGGAACGCCTTCGTGTTCGGACTGTACGAACGATCCAAAGCCTGTGGTATCCGGTGGAGCGCCTCCATATTCGATCAAGATGGAATCCTGCGAACCGGCTGCGATCGCTGATGGAAAGTGAACGATCAGTGTATCGTTTGAATGATCGAACTGGAGCGATGCCTGCCCATCGGTGACATTTGCAACTGTCAATCCGGAACTCAGGTCCAACTGAAGTTGCGAAAGGTTTTCGATCGCTGTGAAATGATGGACCACGGTGCCTTGGATCGCATGTTGCGCAGGATCCACCTGTAGCATCAGGCGATGAAAGGTGACATCATATCCCCGCGCCGGCCCTGCAACACCTCCGCCTTTTGGAAGACATCGATGTCCGCGCGCCTCGCCACCAGCGATCCGATCGATCATGCCTTTGTCCATGAAGACCTGCGCCTGAAGCTGTGGAATGGTGCAGAGTAAAAGCAGTGCCCGTTGCAGCATGAGCACTAAGCTACGCGATGTGGAAGGCGATATGCCAGCCGTTCAAAAGACCTTTTCGGCCACTGCCCGTACGGCCTCGCTCTTGCCCATGGTATAGAAATGCAGGCACGGCGCACCCTTCTCCATCAGTTCCTTCGCCTGACCAACGGTCCAATCGATGCCGATCGCTTTCACTTCATTGTCGGTGCGGCAGGCCACGAGCTTGCGGGCAAGTTCATCGGGCAGGTCCACACGGAAGGTACGCGGAAGGAACGCGATATGGCGTAACGTGGTGATCGGTTTAAGGCCGGGAATGATCGGTACGGTGATGCCTTCGGCACGACAGCGATCCACGAAAGTGAAATACTTCGAATTGTCGAAGAACATCTGCGTCACGAGATACTCGGCGCCAGCATCCACCTTCTTCTTCAGGTAGGCGATGTCCACTGAAAGATTGAGAGCTTCAGGATGTTTCTCCGGATAGCACGCAGCGCCGATACACAGATCGGTAGGCGCTGCTTCCTGTTCCTCGTCATGAAGATACTTTCCGCGGTTCAGGCCATGGATCTGTTGGATCAGGTCCATTGCATGCACGTGTCCGTCGCGTTCCGGAATGAAATGCGGCTCGTTCTTCACAGCATCACCGCGCAGGGCGAGCACATTGTCGATGCCAAGGAAATTGATCTCGATCAACGCATCCTCCGTCTCTTCGCGACTGAAGCCTCCACAGATCAGATGAGGCACGGTGTCGATATCGTACTTCGCCTTTATGGTGGCGCAGATGCCGATGGTGCCTGGCCGCTTGCGAAGCCTGATCTTCTGCAACAGTCCCATGCCGCGGTCCTTGTAGATCACCTCCTCGCGATGGTAGGTCACATTGATGAAACTCGGTTTGAATTCCATCAACGGATCGATGCCTTCGTAGATCGAGCGGATATCACGCCCCTTCAATGGCGGGAGGATCTCAAAAGAGAACAGCGTGCGATCGGCCTTGCGGAGATGATCTATGACCTTCATTCGTGGAAACGCGGCCAAATGTAAACGGTGCACGGCTAGCAAATGAAGAAGCCCCTTGATCAGGGGCTTCTTCGAAATAGCCGAATGAACGCATCACCTCAGAATGGTGACATGGCCGGTGTACTCCTTGCCGTTATCCAGGGTGAGGATGAAGTAATAGGTTCCATCGGGGACGTCTGTCGCACGCCAGTTGTTGCGGTAATTGTTCGCCTCATAGATCACCTGGCCCCAGCGGTTGTACACCTTCAACTGGTTGCTGTAATACTGTACATTCTCGAACACCAGCGCGTCATTGAGTCCATCGCCGTTCGGTGTGAACACGTTCGGTATCTCCACATCCTGTGGCTGGATGATGAAATTGATCGTGAGCGAATCGGTGCAACCATCGCTTGCTGTTACTATCAGCGTGATCGGATATGTGCCGGGGTTCATGAAGGTGAATTCCGGCTCCTCTTGCTCACTGGTGAACAGACCGTTGCTCACCGACCAATCATAGGAAGTGATGGAAGCGCCGTTACCGGTGGAATTGTTCACCATGTCCACCACGGCACCGATCGGTTGCGGAGATGTGGGATCGGTGGTGAACAACGCTTGTGGATCACTGCCGATGCTCACCTGGAATGGTGCCGATGTGCCGATGCAGCCCTGGTTGGTCACGGTCACAGTATAGCTTCCATTCCCTACGGTGACGGAATCCGTTGTGGCACCGGTGGACCACGTGTAATTGTCGAAGGGTTGTGTGGTGCTGAGAACAGCAAGGGCTCCACCACAGGCGAAGGGCGGGCCGGTGATGACCGGTTCAGGTTGCGGAACGGCCGTCACCGTATGTTGGGCACTTACGAAGTTGCAGACGGAAGCATCAACGGTGACCGAATACGTGCCCGGGCCAACGGTGATCGTTTGCCCGCTAGCACCATTGCTCCATTCATAGCTCGTGTATCCCGGCGGCGCGCTGAGTTCGGCGGTAGCCCCTTCACAGATGATCGTGGGACCGCTGATCGCGATCGGATCGTTGTTGAAGGGTACCACTGTGATGGTGATCGTGGTATCGTACGTGCAGCCGAAATTGTCCACCACGTAAAAGGTGTATTGGTGGTCGCCGGGCGTGGTGGCGGTCATGATGGCAGTGGATGGTCCAGGATCCGAAATGCCGGGACCTTCCCAGTATGCGGAATCAGCATCAGCGAGGCCGAGCACAGGCGTGAATTCCGTAAGGCCTGGGAACAATGATGGATCGAAGTTCAATTCCCAATCGCAAAGGAATCCGTTATCGATGCCCCAGAGATCGGTCACTGTAAAGGTCCATGTACCATTCAATGGGCATCCTTGCAACTGGCTGAAAGGTTCCACAGAACTGTATGTTCCTGGTGTAAGTGCAGTGCCTTGAGATGTAGGGGTGGTATTGCTGGTGGCCTCAGCAGCCCAAGTACCGAGTGTCGCAGTCGGACTCCAGCAATAATCCCAGCAGGTACCAATGATCGGATCCACATCATCGGCATCGTTGGCGTCGCCTACGAAGGTCCCACCACCCAATTGCTGATGGAAGGTCACGCTTTGACCGTTCGGGCAGGAAAGAGAGATGACAAGGTCACCAATAAAAGTATGCTCCATGCTCACACATACGGATTCCAACTGGTTGCCATCATTAAGGATCTGGCCTGGCTCGAACTGAGTGAATTCGATCGTGGAGGAGAAAGGCACGCCTTGAAGATCGGGTAGCGGGATCGAGCCTCCCAGATTGTTCTCGGGCAGCGCCGACCAGGTGACGGGCTCAGTTGGAGTACCATCCAACAGCAATGTCGATCCCTCACAGATCGTCTGGCTTGGGGTAATGCCTGAAAAATCAGGTGTCGTACTTACAAGCACTTGTAGATCGACCAGATTGGTATTGATACAACCGTTGTCATCCTGAACTTCCACCTGCACCACGTATTCACCGGGTTCATTGAATTGGTGCAGTGCTACAGCACCCGAGATCAGATCCACGGTACCATCACCCCAATACCACGTGTAGCCTACCACGGTGAAACCCTGCGCAGCATAGGAATCCGATGCATCGAAAGTGAGTACTTCGCCCTGGCAGGCCAGGATGGGCACCGTTTCGCCTTGCACCGAGGCAACGGCCGTTGGTGGTTCACATGGTTCGTAACAGGTGATGGCCGCAGCGAAATTGCCGGTACCCGTTTCGTTGCTGGTGAATACGAGCGTGAGACAACCTGTTGCGTTCGCGAATGAAGCTGAGATCACACCCGGATTGGCCGAACCAGTGAATGTTCCGATCAACGGTTCATTGGTAGAGTCACCATCATAGATCGAAAGCTGGTCGATCGGCGCGGTGCCGGTGGTGGCCAGGTCGAAGATGATCCATTGAAGGGAAATTGCACCATCCGGTTGATCGGGACAGATGACAAGGGTGAAATTCTCATTGTCCGAATAGCCAGGCCCGCCTTCACCGCCGCTATCGATCAGCGCTCCGTTGCATATGTTGGCCGATCCATCACTGATCAACACCGATTGTGCCTGCAGGCCGGCGATGATCATTATAGTACCGAGAAGCGTAAGGTATCTGTTCATTTTCTTCGTGCCCGGATCGTGTGGGCCCAATAACGGGGTGCAAAATTACGCCAGGCCGGGGTCAATACCGGTCGTTGTTCAGCCAGACCGC
>JAEZAU010000038.1 GCA_023430325.1 Bacteroidota bacterium
TGGTCCATAACGTAGGCGGTGTTCGGGATGGAAGTTTCTTCAATGGTCTTTTCCTTTTCAGGAGAACATGAAGAAAGCAGGAGAGGAACGGCGATCGTTGTGGTGAGATAGGAGCGTATCATCAGGGGGCCAAATGTAGATGGAATGAAATGTGCGTGGAAGCTTGTAGACCAATGGGACGAACGGTTGTGCTGAAGTTTTATCATTTCTTTTGAAGCGACGATCGGTCATCCATCTTCGTCCCATTCAGTGATCATGAGAAGCATTCCGCTACATGAACCACCCGTCGCAACACGCACAACAGTATGGTGTGAACCGATAATGCCGGCCGATCGCCTGATCCGTAATAGCGTGCACAGGCATTCCTATTACGAGATCTTCATTTTCAAGACAGGTGCCGGTAACCACATGATCGATCTGGAACAGGTCGGGTTCAAAGCTCCTGCGATCCATATCGTTGCGGCGGGGCAGGTGCATAAACTGGATCGCGAAGCAGGATCGGAGGGAATGGTCATCATGTTCACCTCTGAGATCCGTCATCCGGTGATGGTCGATCCAAGGATCCGCCAGCTATTACGCTGTGGTCCATCATTGGTCCGATCCGGACTTCAACAAGTTCGATTGAATGAGATCCTGGTACTGGCCGGTCAAATACAGGCAGAGAGGAACGCGGCTGAAGAGGCATGCAACGATATGCTGGAGAATTTGCTCGCGTGCCTGCTCTTGAAATGCTGGCGATGGTCCAAAGCCGGTAACACGGAGATCCCCTTAGATCGGAACGATCTGGTATCCCGTTTCCTTGAGAATGTGGATCGACAATTCCATACGAGAAAGCAGATCTCCTCATATGCAGAAGATCTTGCGATAAGCCCGGGACATTTGAACGAGTTGGTGAAGAAGCGCCTTGGACGTACGGCCAGCGAAATACTTCATGAAAGGCTCCTGCTCGAGGCCAGGCGCTTGTTGCTGCATGCCGACCTTAGTGTGAAAGAGGTGAGCTACGCCCTGGGGATCGAAGATCCGGCCTATTTCACCCGAATGTTCCGCAAGGCCACTGGATCCACACCGGGAGAATACAGGGACCACATCCGCGAAAAGTACCAGAGTTGACGGTATCTGTCCACTCATCGGTCGCGGGCATCCGCCCATCTTTGCCTTACCAGAAAATACAACATGTCAACAGAGAAGAAGAATGGTCTTGATCGGCGCAAATTCCTACGTGCCGGTTCCATGCTGGGCCTTGGATCTTTGTTGATCCCCAAAGATCTGCTGGCCGCCACACTGAACATTCCGCGTCCTGCGATCGTGGGTGGCGGTGATTGCATTCTTACCAGCGATGACATACTCGGTCCATATTACCTGGCCGCATCGCCTGTGACCACGCAGGTGGCATCGCCGGACGAACCCGGCACGCGCTTGTTCATTTCAGGCACGGTGTACAGTAATGATTGCATGACGCCGATAGAGGGCGCCAAGATCGAAGTGTGGCAGGCCAACGCCGCGGCGCAATACGACACTTCGCAGAACTTCGAGCTGCGTGCCACCATGTACAGCGATGCCGATGGCCATTATGCGTTCGAGACCATAATGCCTGGGGCCTACTTGAACGGGAACCAATACCGGCCGAAGCACATCCATTATCGGGTGAGCCGCGAGGGTTTTCCGGAACTCATCACACAACTTTACTTCGAAGGCGATCCGTACATACCGGCCGATCCGTGGGCTTCACAGGCTGATGCCGCGATGCGGATCATACCGTTGAACGAGATCGCCACGGATCAGTTGGAAGGAGTGTTCGATATCGTGATGGACGGTTTTGTTGGGGTGAAGCCCAACCGTTTCGGAACCGAAGGAGATCTGCTGCCACCGCACCCGAACCCGGTGAGCGAGATCTGCAGCATCCATTTCAATGTTTTCAGGCAGGCGCGTGTGCAACTCACCATCACCGATCTGAACGGCCGGGAGATCATCACTCTACTGGATGAACAGAAGCCGCAAGGGCGATACACCACTTCATGGAACGGTGATGATGTGCGCGGAAGCCGAGTGGCGGGCGGGAATTATCTGGCCGTTCTGCTCCTGGATGGAACACCAGTGAAGAGCAGGATGATCGGTAAGGTGTAGATCTTGCGTGAGGGATAGGAGCGGCACCCCGCACCCCGGGCACCGGCCCGGGGGAGGAGTATAGCGGATAGCCCGGCCCGCTTTTGCTGTAGGTGATCAGCAATAGCGGGGCACGCCCAAAACAAACGATCGCTCAGATCTTCTTATCACTCTCTTTTTTTTTCGCCGCGTCGGTAGGTGTTATCCTGTAGCCGTGCCTGCGTGCGTAGAGCAGCGTGAATTCCGCACCGAACAGGATGATCATGGCCGTGTAGGTGACCCAGAGCATGACCAGCACCAGGCTGCTTGCCGCACCATATACCGCACCGGGATCGGCCTTGCCGAAATACAGGCTGAGCGCATACTTGGCAAGCAGGAAGAGCACGGTGGTGACCAGCGCACCGATCCACACGCTGCGCCAGGGGATCTGGGCATCGGGCAGAAATTTGAAGGTGGCTGCAAAGAGCACAGTGAGAACTGCCAGCGCGATCAGAAGGTCCAGCAACTGGAAAAGGATCACGATATCCTTGAACAGGATGTCTGAAAGCCATTGGCTGGTTGCGGTGAGCACGGTGCTCATGACCAATGAAATGATCATAAGCACGGCGATGACCAGGATCATTCCGAAAGAAAAAAGCCGGTCGCGAAGAACTTTCAGGAGTTTCTGTTCGGGCTTGGCTTCCACGCCCCACATCTGGTTCAAGGACTTTTGAATATGGTAGAACATGCCCGTGGCGCCGAAGATGAGCGTTGCCCAGCTCAGAATATTGGTCCAGGTGGCATTGTCGTTCTCCTGCACCTTGTCCAGGATCCCGTTGATGTCCGTGGCGGCCTGTGCACCAATAAGATCGGTGACCTGGCCTGAGATGAGTTCCTGCAATCGATCGTGGTCATAGAAGGTGCCTGCAGTATTAATGACAATGACCAGGAGGCCGGGCAGTGAAAAGATGGCGAAGTAGGCGATGACAGCACTGCTGCGGAATGCATCGCGCCGGCCGAACTCCTTGAAGGTGGTACGCGTGAGGTCCCAGGCTTTTTTCAGGCCTTTCATTTTTGCTGAAGCGCTTCAGTGCTACAACGTATGCATGTAGTGCAACACCCTGCGGGCTTCATCCTCGTCCAATTCACCACCGGGTGCGCGCACTGCACAATCCTCCCGGCCCAACGGCTCGTCCTTCGGCCCATCAGGAGCCATATCATGACCTTGTAGGAAATCGGTGATCCACTGATCATCCCGCCGATCGGTGAGACCTACAAAAGTGGTAGCCTGGCCTTCCGATCCTACACTGTGGCAACCGGAACATTTCGCCATTGCTATCTCATAGCCTTCCAGTGCCAGATCCTCGTTCACCCCAGCGCGTTCAGTGCGATCGAAGTTCCCCTCGTCAGGCGGCATGCTGCCTGCGGGTCTGGTGGTCACATCATCACCCGTGCCGCAGCCTGTGGCCGCGAGCATAACCATAAGTATGAGCGCATTCTTTTTCATGACATAAGCATCTTCGCACACCGCCACAATGAACATACCAGAAGGAGATCAGAGGCTGGTCAAAAGGGCTGATGACGTACCCTGCGGTTTACTTTTTGGGCGTGTCCCCGCATTACCGAAGCCCTGCCTGGGCTTCGGTAATGCGGGGCCGGGCCAACGTTGCAAGTCCTCGGCTCAAAAGCCGCCTCCGGGCTTTCCACTCATGTCCCTCACGCAAGATCCCGGCCGGCAGCAGCGATCGGCACGAGCGGTTGTCACCCTGAGCCCGTCGAAGGGCCGTCGATGGGCCGATCGAAAGACAACTTCTCAACAACCGCCAACTTGCCGCTCGCCTACTCGCCACTGGCCCACTCCAACCAACTACCTTCGCGATCCTTTCCAAATGCTGCGCATCACTCCCGGCGAAGTTCCTGTTCCGAAGCTCCACGGCTACCTGCTTGGCGCGATCGGTCCGCGGCCGATCTGTTTTGCCAG